>DASXMJ010000094.1 GCA_036495685.1 Candidatus Binataceae bacterium
ACTGACCTGTCGAAGTTCACCCAGCGCCAGCTCAACGCGATCGCCCAGCGCCTAAATCAGCGGCCTCGAAAGACCTTGGGATTCCAAACCCCAGCACGTACACTTAGCAGCAACGTTGCATCGACCCATTGAACTGGCCGGAGCAAACTTTGCTGTTCATGGTCATCGAGCGGTTTAGGGATCGAGATCCACTTCCGATTTATCGACATCTGCGCGATCGCGGGCGGATGGTGCCGGAGGGACTCACCTACCTCGATAGCTGGGTCGAGCCTAACTTTGATCGCTGTTTTCAGTTGATGGAGTGCGATGATCTGCGGCTGATCCAGCAATGGGTCCTGAATTGGCGCGGTTCGGGCGTGACGATCGAAATCGTGCCGGTGGTTCCAAGCAAGGACACCATGGAGGTGGTCGGGCCGCGCCTGGATAAAGAGTCGACCTCCTGACTTGGTTGTCGGCCTCCTCCTCCTCGGCACACGGCGCGCCGTCTGGCGGTTTCGCTCGGGAGCGGCTTCGTTCCGCTACCGAGCCGGGCTTCGATCAGACTTCTATTTGTTTTCGAACTGGGTTATGAGTTTTCTCACCAACCCACTCAAAGTTGAGAAAAGGCAATGGATTTTTCGCTCAGCTCGAAGTCTGAAGACCTGCGCAAACGCGTGGGAACGTTCATGGATCAGCACGTCTACGCGGCGGAGAAGGAGGTTCTCTCGCATGAGCGCGCCGATTCCCATGAAGAACATCCCATCATGAAGGAGATCCGGAAGAAGGCCAAAGCTGAAGGGCTGTGGAACCTGTTCCTCCCGGACAAGGAATTCGGCGCAGGACTTACCAACCATGAATATGCGCCGCTGTGCGAATTGATGGGTCGCAGCCCGCTCGGGGCGCGCGCTTTCAATTGCATGGCGCCCGACACGGGCAACATGGAAATCCTCGCCGAGTACGGCACCAGGGACCAGAAGGACCGCTGGCTCAAGAAGTGTCTAGATGGCGAGATTCGCACCTGCTTCTCGATGACCGAGCCTGACACCCCCGGCTCCGACCCGACCCAGCTTAGGACGCGTGCCGTGCGCCAGGGGGACTACTACGTAATCAATGGCCACAAGTGGTTCACCTCCGGGGCCATCGGAGCCGCGTTCGCGATTGCAATGGTGGTGACGGACCCCGATGCGGAGCCGCACCGGCGCGCCAGCCAGATTATCGTTCCGACCGACACTCCCGGCTTCAACCTGATTCGGCCGGTGCCGGTCATGGGCCATGTTGGCGGCGGCGGCCACTGTGAGATCATCTACAAAGATTGCAAAGTGCCGATCACCGCCCTTCTCGGCGGTGAGGGCGACGGCTTTGCGATTTCCCAAGCGCGGCTCGGCCCCGGGCGAATCCACCATTGCATGCGCACGATCGGAATCGCGGAACGCGCGCTCGAGCTAATGTGCAAGCGGGCGAACACGCGATGGACGCACGGAAGCCTGCTTGCGGACAAGGCCAATATCCAGGAATGGATCGCGGACTCGCGAATCGAGATCGACTCGACGCGCCTGATGGTCATGAACGCCGCGTGGAAAATGGACACGTTGGGCAAGAAGGAAGCGCGCAAGGAGATTTCGATGATCAAGGTGATGGCGGCAAACATGGTGATGCGCGTGCTCGACCGCGCCATCCAGCTTTACGGCGCCGCCGGGGTTAGTGACGATTATCCGATCGCACGGTTCTGGCGAGAGAGTCGCGCTTTGCGCATCGCCGATGGTCCGGACGAGGTTCACCGCCAGACCATCGCGCGCCGCGAGCTGCGGGCGTGGAAATAATCGCGCCGCAGGGGTAGTAGGCCGGTTACCCGAAACCAGGCGAAGGGTAACGGCGCAAGCTGTCCTCCGACGCCGCCGAGAGAAATGTCGGCGGCGTCCTTTTTACGAGAAAGCGACGCCGATTGCGATCCCGGCCGCCATGATCAAAAACGACAGCACGATCACTATCCCGATCGTGATCGCCGCCACTGCGGGCGGGGCATGACCCGAATGCTCGGTCATCGCACCCATCTGCTGGGCGCCGGCCATACCCTCGTGAGCTGCGGCGCCGGCTCGACGCACCGTCAGCATTCCGTGCTTGAGCCGGCGCGCAACCAGCCACCAATTCATCGGATAGGCAGCGATGAATCCGGTCATCAGGGCCATGCTCATGACGAACCAGAAGGCGGGTGAGAGCGGGCTCGTCGCGCGGGGAATCCGCGACTTGAGGATCATCGCGACCGCAATCATTCCCGCCATCAGACAGTTCATCGAGGTAAGCTCGGGGATGAAGGACCTGGCCAGCGCGCGAGGGTACGAGCCGCCGACCATGTCGCGCATGAAAAGGGCCTGGAAGATTCCCAATCCGAAAGCGAACCCGAGGACATACTCCATGGTGATGTCGAGCGCGGCAGGCAGCAGCAGGAAACCGCCGATGACCGCGCCGGCTAGAATGCCGACGCCGTCCCCCGCGACACAGTGCATCGTAGAGCCCAGTGTCTGCCGCCATTGCGCGGCGACGTATTGCTCGTGCGTGCCGGCCAGGGGCTCGCGGCAGCCGAGTACATAGAGAATCGCGCCGATGGGACCGGTGAAGAGCGTCACCAGTACGAAGCCCCATTTCAGGACCGGCGATTCGGGAGTGTTACGGATATCGATCGCCACGAAGGCGACCGACAGAGCGGTCAGAACAAACCAGGCCAGAATAACGCCGCTGAGCATCGAGTCCCCTCGCCTGCCCGACCATCGCGCAGCGCGGCGATCATATGCACGACCCCGGTCCAGCGCCACCATTGATTTGCGGAACCCGGCCGCTCATCTGGCGCGGGTGGGCGGCTTTTTGGCATAAATCAAGGAGATGGCAGGGACCGACGAAATAACCCCCGAATTTGGCGAGGTTCGCCAAGAAGAGCAGCTCGATTGGGCGAAGCTCGCCGCCTATCTGCGCGAACGGCTGCCCGATGCGGATCGCCCGTTAACCGTGAAGCAATTCCGTGGTGGGCATTCAAACCTGACCTATCTCCTTCGCTTCGGCGATCGCGAATGGGTGATGCGCCGGCCGCCGTTCGGTCCCTTGCCGGTCGGCGGCCATGACATGGGCCGCGAGTATCGTGTGCTGTCGCGGGTCTGGGAAGTATTCACGCCGGCACCGCGTGGGATGTTGTATTGCGAAGACCCCGCGATAGTTGGCGCACCGTTCTTCGTAATGGAACGGCGCAAAGGAATTCTCATCCGGATGCGGCAGGCGCTGCCTCCGGAACTGCCGATGGATCCAGCCTCGCTGCGCAAGTTGTCGGAGGGGTTTGTCGACACACTTGCCGATCTACATGCGGTTAACTACCAAGCCATCGGACTCGGCGAGCTGGGGAAGCCCGATGGATTTCTCAAGCGGCAAATCACCGGGTGGATGGGGCGTTGGGAGAAGGCCAAGACGCGCGAAGTTCCGTTGATGGAAAAACTCGGCGGGTGGTTCCTCGATCACCTGCCGGATTCACCGCCGCCATCACTGATTCATAACGACTACTACCTGCATAACCTCATGATCGATTTTGCCGATCCCGGGCAGGTCGTCGGGGTCTTCGATTGGGAAATGTCGACGATTGGCGATCCTTTGGTCGATTTTGGAGTAGCGCTCGGCTACTGGCGTGAGCCGGACGATCCCCCGGATCTGCTGGCGACTGGCGAAGGGGAAGTGCATACGCTGCGCCCGGGGTTCATGAGCCGCGATGAACTGATCCATCGGTATGCGACCCGCACCGGTCGCGACCTGAGCAACATGCCCTATTACTGGGCGTGGGCGCATTGGAAGAACGCAACGGTGGTGGAACAGATCTATGTTCGTTACGTGCGCGGTCAGACCACGGACCCACGGTTTGCGGGCATGGGAACGCACCCGCCGGCACTGGCATCGGCAGCAGCGCGCATCGCGCGGCGACTAGGATTCAGAGACTGATTCTTGTTCTGAGCGAGGAATCGTCGTCTTTCCGATCAGGAGCTGACAAGAGCATTTGTAGGGGCGCTCGGAGAGTGCGCGCTTCTGGGCCCGTCAGTCAGGAGCGCGGTCAGCTTCACAATCACGCGCCGAGGACGCGCTGAAATAAGGAACCGCACCCTGGTCTCCGGCTGAAAAAGGGCAACAAAGGTTTGGACTTGTCCGAACGAGAAGAGCTTTGCGAAGAGCGGTCGCCGGGTTTGCTATTTACGCGCTCCTTTCGGGGCTGGGGAAACTGCGCTATCTAAGGGGATTGGGGGACACGTGTGCCCTAGCTTTAGCTGGAGGAAGTGCCCGCTTGCACGCATTTAATTACGAAGCTCCTTCGACGCTGGCCGATGCGCTCAAAATCATGAAGGCGCACGGCGACAAGGCGCGGCCGATCTGCGGAGGTACCGATCTGTTGATCCAGATGCGCGCCGGTGTCCGACAGCCCGATTTTATTGTCGATATCAAGCGCATCAAGGAGATGCGCGAACTCAAGTTCAACGCCAGGACGGGCCTGCGGCTTGGTGCGGTGGTGTCGTGCATCGATGTCGCCGAGAACGCCGAGATGCAGCGGCATTACCCTGGCCTGACTGAGGCAGCGCACCTGATTGGCTCGCTGCAAATCCAGAATCGCGCATCGGTGGGAGGAAACCTATGCAACGGTTCTCCGGCCGCGGATACCACACCCGCTCTCATCGCACTCAGGGCGCGTGGGCGCATCGTAGGGCCGCGCAGCGAGCGCGAAGTGCCGGTCGAAGAATTCGTGGTTTCCCCGGGGCGCACGATCCTGAAGCCGGGAGAATTGCTGGTCCAGCTGATGATTCCCGCACCCGCGCCCCATTCGAGCGACGCGTACCTGCGTTTCATACCGCGCAATGAAATGGATATCGCCGTGGTAGGCGTTGGTGCGTCGGTCACGCTGAATGGTGACACGATAAAGGCGGCGCGGATTGGTCTCGGTGCCGTAGCCGCGACCCCGCTCTTCGCCGACAAGGCATCGGAGTCGCTGATCGGCAAGAAGCTGGACGAGCACGCGTTGGCGACCGCAGCTCGGCTGGCCAGCGAACAGGCGTCTCCGATAGACGACATGCGTGGAACCGCCGAGTATCGCATCCACGTGACGGGAGTTCTGACGCGACGCGCACTGACGATCGCGACGGAGCGCGCGCGCAAACACTGAGAGTGAAAGAGACGAGAAGTATGGCGAAAAAAACCCTGGTTGAAGCCAATATCAACGGCGAAGTGGTGGAGTTCTTGTGCGAGCCCCGGCAGAGCTTGCTCGAATGCCTTCGCGACGTCCTGGAACTGACGGGCAGCAAGGAGGGATGCCTGACGGGAGACTGCGGCGCATGCAGCGTGCTGGTCGACGGCCGGGCGGTGTGCTCGTGCCTGATGCTTGGGGTGGAGGCTCAAGGCAAGAACATCCGCACCGTTGAAGGGCTCGCCGACGGGACGACACTGCATCCTCTGCAACAGAAATTCCTGGAGCATGCCAGCCTCCAGTGCGGTATTTGCACGCCGGGATTCCTGATGTCGGCGACCGCGCTGCTGGAGCGCAATTCGAACCCGACTGAGGCCGAGGTCCGCTATGCGCTAGCGGGGAACCTGTGTCGTTGCACCGGATACGATAAGATTGTTAGGGCGGTGCTCGACGCCGCCGGGTCCATAAGGTCTGGAGTCAAGACCAGCCGCGCCGCGTAGGCGGAACACGCGAAGAGCTAAGAGGGCATACCCATGGAAGGGACCACTTCTAACGGCAAGTTCAAGGTAATCGGAACCCGGCCGATCCGTCACGACGGAATCGACAAGGTAATCGGCCGCGCCAAGTATGGCGCCGACTATGCGTTTCCTGGCATGCTGCACGGCAAGGTGCTGCGCAGCCCCCACGCGCACGCGAAGATAAAATCGATCAACACTGCGAAGGCGCTCAAGCTGCCGGGGGTCAAGGCGGTGGTGACGGCGGCCGACCTGCCGGAAGCGGCCAACCGGCTCGAACAGGCCGGCGAGATGGCGATCAACCCCCACTATCTGTCGATGAACATCCTGGCGCGTGACAAGGTGCTCTACGACGGGCATGCGGTGGCGGCAGTCGCCGCGACCAGCCCCCACATAGCCGAAGAAGCGCTCAAGCTGATCGAAGTCGAATACGAAGTGCTACCGCCAGTCATGACGGTGGATGCCGGGATGAAACCGGGAGCGCCCATTCTGCTGCCCGATTTGCGCAACCGCGAAGAGGGCGACAAGCCGACCAACGTCGCGCAGCACTACCAGTTCAAGCGCGGCGATCTCGAGGCGGGTTTCAAAGCCGCGGATTTCGTGATCGAGCGTGAATTCAACACCGCGATGGTCCATCAGGGCTATATCGAGCCGCACAACGCAGTCGGCATATACAATGCCGACGGCCAGGCAACCATCTATTGCTCGACGCAGGGTGCTTTCGATGTGCGCTCGCTGAGCGCGCAGGTGCTCGGCGTTCCAGTCGGAAAGATCAAAGTGGTACCGGCCGAGATCGGTGGTGGCTTCGGCGGCAAGACGACCATCTACCTCGAGCCGCTCTCGGTGCTGCTTTCCAAGAAGACCGGCCACCCGGTGAAGCTGGTGATGACGCGCTCGGAAGTGTTGCGCGCATCCGGGCCAACCTCCGGTTCGCGGATCAAAGTGAAGATGGGTGCGACGCGGGACGGTAAGGTAGTCGCGGCGGAAGTGTGGATGGCCTACGAGGCGGGCGCGTTTCCCGGCTCGCCAGTCGGCGCCGGCGCGATGTGCATTCTCGCGCCTTATACCATTGAGAATCTGCAGATCGACGCCTACGACGTAGTCGTGAATCGTCCCAAGACAGCGGCCTACCGCGCCCCAGGCGCGAGCAATGCCGCGATGGCCAGCGAGACGGTTATCGACGAGATCGCGGAGAAGTGCGCAATGGACCCGCTCGAGCTGCGCATCAAGAACGGCGTACGCGAAGGCTCGCCGCAGGTGGTCGGTCCGCCTTTCAAACGCATCGGATTCATCGAGACCTGCGAAGCTATCAAGCACAGCGATCATTACAACTCCAAGCTGACCGGTGCGCATCGAGGGCGCGGGGTTGCATCGGGCTTCTGGTTCAACGCCGGCATGCAATCGTCGGCGACGGTTAACATCCACACCGACGGTACAGCTAGCGTCGTCACCGGATCGCCGGATATTGGCGGTTCGCGCGCCTCGATGGCAATGATCACGGCTGAAGTGCTCGGGCTTGCGGTTACCGACGTGCGTCCGGTGGTGGCAGATACCGACTCGATCGGCCACACCGATGTGACGGGCGGAAGCCGGGTCACGTTCGCGACCGGAATGGCGGTCTACGAAGCAGCGCAGGATGCAGTCCGCCAGCTCCGCGAGCGCGCGGCCAAGGTGTGGGAGGTGAAACCAGAGGATGTCCAGCTGGTCGACGGAGCGGTGAGCGTGAAGGATACGGCGAGCTTCGAAAAAGGCGAAGGCAAAACGCCGATGACGATCAAGGAGCTGGCGACCAAGCTCGCGCGCACTGGCGGCCCGATCACCGGACGGGCGAGCGTCAACGCGCGCGGCGTCGGCCCTGCCTTCGCGACTACCCTGGTCGATGTGGAAGTCGATCCGGATACCGGCAAGGTTCAAGTCCTGCGCTGCACCATCGCACAGGACGTCGGCAAGGCGATCCACCCGAGCTACGTTGAAGGGCAGATGCAGGGCGGCACCGCGCAGGGAATCGGCTGGGGCCTCAACGAAGAATACTTTTACGATGACAAGGGCGTGCTGCGTAACACCGGATTGCTCGATTACCGGATGCCAACCTGCCTCGACCTGCCGCTGATCGAGACGGCGATCGTGGAGGTACCCAACCCGGGACATCCGCTGGGCGTGCGAGGGGTCGGTGAGGTTTCGATCGTTCCACCCCCGGCGGCCCTGGCCAATGCGATCTATCGTGCCACCGGAGTCCGTATGACCGAGACCCCGATGTCGCCGCCGCGTGTGCTCAAGGAAATGCTCAAGAAGCGTACTGGCGAAGAGAGTCAGTCAGCAGCAGCGGACTGATCGGACAATAAAAGGAGCGAAGGAGCCGGGCCCCCGTGGTCCGGCTCTTTTGTTTGAGATGGCGACCGCAATCATTCCTTCACTGTTGCGAAAATTCACCAACGGCGAAGAACGGGTAACTGCTCGCGGCCGCAACGTGCGGGAATTGATCGCGGACCTGAACCGGCAGTTCCCAGGACTCGCCAGCCATCTCCTGGAAGGCGACGACCTGAAGCCATCCATTGCGGTCTCGGTCGACGGGGAGATTGGCCCGGGCGGAATAATGGAACCGATCGGGGAATCCAGCGAAGTTCACTTCCTGCCGGCGATTGGGGGCGGCAGCGGGAAACCCAAGGGGCCGCGCTTAAATTGGTCTCGATCACCGTAAGGTTTTCGTTGCAAGCAGGGCCCCAATTGGGCAACAATGGAAACTGCTGGCCGGGGTTTGCCCCCCTTTTCCCGGCTGGCGATGGGCCGGGCGAAGTGATTCGCTCGGCCTTTTTTGGTGGCCGCGACTTCGCCGGAGTTCAACCCAGCGGTTGCCGCAATGCTGTGGATCCCGCAGACCAGGTGCCGGATGGGAGGCTGGGCGAACCGGGTTAACTCATAAAGACTTCGCGGACGTGATTGGTGTCATTATACTCGCGGATTTGTCCGATCTGGTCGCCATCGAATCGGAAATAGAAGTGATACCGATTGGCGTACTTCTTTCCGTTTCCCGCCGTGGTATCTGATTCGGCTTGGATCGCGACGTGGTTAGCTTCCGCGATGACGGTATGGAATTTCAGGTTGAGCCCGTTGGGGAACATCTGCTTCAGGGTGACCGGCAGGCCCTTGAGGAGCGTATCTTTGCCCCTGATCGGGGCAACGCCCGGCAGGTGACCCATCACTTCGAACTCGACATCGTTGGCGAGCAGGCCCTCCAACGTCTTCGGATCGGGCTTGTCGAGGTTTTTGAGAAACGTGAGGGCGCGGTCCTTTTGTTCTTGAAGATTCATTGAAATTCTCCTGTTGGGACGGTGACGCTATTCCCGGCGGGTTTTCAGTACCAGCACGGAGCAGGGGGAATTGCGCACCAGTTTTTCGGTCACGCCGCCGATGAGGGCATAATCAGATCCCGAGTGACCGAACGCTGGCAGCACGATCAGATCGACATTGTTTTGCTTCGCGTATTCGACCAGCTTCGCAGCGGGTGGCCCTAGGAGGACCGCGGTGCTTACTTTGTCGGAGTCTCCCAGCTCGTCCTTTTTGAGACGGGCCAGTTCTTCTTCCGCCTGCTCCTCCATGGCGGTTTCACGTGCGAGTTCTCTGCTGCCCTCTACGATGGTGAAATGCTGTCCCACGACGTGAACGATATGCAGCTCACCGTTGACATCGCGGGTGAGTTCCCAGGCGTTGCGTAACGCCTCGGCCGAATGCTCCGAGAAGTCAAGCGGGGCCAGTACCTTCTTTACGTTTTGAATCATGACACCTCCGGAATTCTTGCACTTAACATGGTATTCGCGGCGGCTGCAAACCCGAACCCTTCCGTGCGATTATCACGTCGGTTGCAAGGGCGGCACGATTAGCTCCGCTTGCGGAAGAGGCATCCAAGGATGAAAGCGACTGTCTTCCACGGCCCGCGCGACGTTCGCGTCGAGACCGTCCCTGATCCGATTGTTAAGTCGCCGACCGACGCGATCGTACGAATTACCCGCGCGGCGATATGCGGTTCCGACCTGCATTCCTATCACGGCAATCAGCCAGTTGTTCCGGGCTTCGTGCTCGGGCATGAAGGGGTCGGCGTGGTGGAGGAGATCGGGAAGGCGGTCGGGCACCTGAAGAAGGGTCAACGCGTGGTGGTCGCAGGCGCGGTAGCGTGCGGCCAGTGTTTCTTCTGCCGGCGCGGCCAGGTCGCACAATGTTCCGTGAGTGGCGCTGCAGTTTTCGGCTACGGCAAAAATTTTGCCGGCACCTTCGGAGAAATAGGCGGAGAACAGGCGGAGGCGGTGACCGTACCGCTGGCCGACTACACTTGTTATGCGTTGCCCGACTCGATTTCAGATGAGGCGGCGATATTTCTGGCCGACATACTGCCGACCGGATATTTCGGCGCACTCAACGGCGACATCCGCCCGGGCGACACGGTGGCGATTTTCGGGTGTGGGCCGGTGGGGCTTTGTGCGATCATTGCGGCGCAGCTTTTCGGACCCGCCGAAGTCATCGCGGTCGATAACTTTCCCTACCGCCTCGCATTGGCGCGCAAGCTCGGCGCGAGCGCGGTGAAAGTCGAAGACGCGCAAAACACCATCCTCGATCACACGGAGGGACGCGGGGCCGATGTCGCGATCGAAGCGGTCGGCCACATCTCCGCTCTCGAAGCTGCCTTTCAGGCGGTGCGCGGCGGCGGGACGCTCTCGATGGTGGGGGTGATAAGCGACCCGGCGATCAGTTTTCCGATGATGCAGGCGTTCATGAAGGACCTGACGTTCCGTACCGGGCTCGCGAATATCCGCAGCAACATCCCGCATCTCGCCAAACTCATCGAGCGCGCCAAAATCGATCCCCGTCCAATCATCAGCCACACGCTTGCGCTCGACGAAACGCCCTATGGCTACAAGATTTTCGATGCGCGCACCGAAGGCGCGCTTAAAGTGTTGATCAAACCCTGATGTTTAGGAGCCCCGCGCAATGGCTGAAGAACTAGTCAAAAGCAGAATCGAAGGTGAACTCGCGTATATCGCGCTCAACCGGCCGGAGAAGCGCAACGCGGTAAGTGGTGCGATGCTGGAGGCGCTGCCGCGCGCGCTTATGGAGGTGAGCCGCGCGGAGGTCCGCGCGGTGATTCTGTACGGCGAGGGCGAAGTCTTCTCGGCTGGAATAGATTTCAAATCGCTCACCGGCGATACCGGAGCGTCGTCGGGAGCGAACGGTGGGCCTGATCTGGCCCGCTTTCGGCATTTCGTTGGCGAATCGCAGGCCGCGCTCAATCGCATCGAATCGATCGAGAAGCCGGTCATCGGCGCGATCCATGGTTACGCGGGAGGCCTGGGCCTCGAGATCGCACTGGCCTGCGACGCTCGGATCGTAGCCAAAGGAACCCGCCTGGGCATGCCTGAGGTCCGGGTTGGCCTGGTGCCTGACGTGGGCGGAACCACGCGGCTTGCGCGCACGGTTGGTTATGCGCGTGCGAAGGAATTGATCATGACGGCGCGACTGGTCGATGCCGACGAGGCCGAGCGCATCGGGCTGGTGAACCGGGTGGTGGCGCCTGGCAGCCATATCGTGGCCGCGGAAGAACTGGCCCGCGAGATGGCACGTAACGCTCCGGCGGCGGTGGGCCTGGCGAAACGGATCATCGACCGCGGCTACGGTCTGGACAAAATGACGTTCATGGAGCTGGAGATCCTCGCGCAGAGCTCGTTGCTCATGACCGAGGATTTTCGCGAGGGCGCCCGGGCGCTGGCCGAGCGTCGCGAGCCCAGATTCAAGGGCCGCTGAGGCGAATCTCGAAGCCGGTCTCGAACGACGCGCCCGGCCCAAGCACCCGCAGGCCAGACCCGATTCCGCGCGCCGCCATGTTGAAAGCATCGGGCGCGCAAGTATACGGCTCGAGTGCAACTACCTGATGATCCGGCGGCGCAAACACCACGAACTCGCCGAACTCCGCGTCCACGCGAACTTCGATGGCGGTTCGATTGGCGGGGTTCACCAGTGTGGCGCAGGGAGCTGCAAGGTCACGCGCAGGATCGAGATGAAACGCGTCGTCGTAGCTGCCATCGGTGAGCCTCTGCGGCTTGCGCAAATCGAACCTGCCGGCCATGGCAAGGGGTGACCCGGTCGGAATCATCTTCTCGTCGAGCGGCCAGCGGGAGATAGCCGGTGGCACCTGCACGGTCAGGTCCGCGCGCGTGCCGGCGCCGCCCAGAGGAGCATGAAAATAAGGATGCGCCCCGAAGCCGAAGGGCATCGCGAGGTCCCCGGTGTTGCGCGCCCGGGCGCGAACCCGGAGCCCATTGCCGACTTCGTAGTCAACCTCCAGAAGGAATTGGTAGGGCCAGTAGCGCTTAAGCTCCGCGTTCGACGACGAGTCGAGTTCGGTATGCACATAGTACGGGCCGCGACGGACAACGCGAAAGGCACAGTTCCAGGTGAGACCGTGAATCGCATGACCGTGCGCCGGTTCATTGATGGGCAGTCGAATTTCCCTTCCGTCGAAGTGGAATATGCCGTTGGCTACCCGACCCGGCCAGGGAAATAGCAGAGGAATACCGCTTCGGAACGGATGCGCACGCCATACGTCGAGGTCGGGTGGGCCGGCGATTATTTCCAGCGATGCGACACGATAGTCAAAGCATTGGCATCCGGCCTCGGGAACGATCGTCGCGCGCTCGCTTTGCGCCTCGAGGGTAATGAAATCCACGCTCCCTAGGTTAACCAACGAGTGCGCATCTCTCTAGCGTAGACGCTGACCGTCCCAGTTGATATGCGATGCTGCCCGCCCTCGCCTGCCGCCTTGTTCAACTTTCTCGCTCGTAGACCTAACCCAACGCGCTAGAGTCATACACAGAAATAATGACGAGTGAATTTTCAGTCGCACGAGCTGAGGCTCTGCGAGCAACTGATCTGCATGAAACTGCGAGACGAGGCGGCTGTGCTGAGTGCGGTTGAAGAGGGACGCGCGGCGCCGGAGCCGGGACGGATTCTCGCGATCAACCCGTACCCAGCCGGCGCTGCGGTTCAAAGTTAGTCGCGATCCCGCGGGCCTCCTCGCCGATCATTATTTCTTGCTTGAGCCTCGTTAACGCGGATCGGACGCCCCTTAATATCTCTGCCGTTCAGTTTCTTTATCGCCGCCTCCGCAGCTTCATCGGAGGCCATCTCAACGAAACCAAACCCTCTCGAGCGATTAGTCGCTCGATCGATTATGACCTGGGAGCTGTCGACTTTACCTGCTTCTGAAAATGCATCCTGCAGGTCCTGATCAGTCACAGTCCAAGCCAGGTTCCCGACATACAATCTGCGACCCATTACCTTCTCCCTGGCGACCTCCAAACTCTTCGCCCGCGCGCAAGACAGTTCACACGCTCCTTATCGCGAATTCGGAATTGTGTTCGCAGTCGCGCAGTCGGCGGGCAAGTCTCAGTGGCACGCACCTTTCGAAATTTGGCTGTCGTTATAGCACCGGAATCGTCTTAAATACAGGCACGAAATGCAGGGTGAGCTTGCGCTTGCATTGACTGCAAGTTGATGAGTGCAACCGACTGCGAGAGGTCTCGGGTCTGAGTGGCCGCGTCAGTCGCAGAAGACTGAAGGGAGCGCACGTAAGCAACGAATTTCTCCAAAAAGACGAACACTGCCTCTAAGAACGCTGTTCTAAACGACTTGTTGAGAGACTTATCGTAAAAGCCGCTCGGTTCAGGTCAGGGCGCTCGTTTGGTGAATCGCAGCGTTGGCCTGTGGCACCCCAGCCGGTCTGCAACCTCAAAGAAGTCAGCTGCTGGAGCAGCATCAAAAACTCAAGAGCATCATGGGTATTTTCGCGCTTTTCGCAACTCTGCGACTTGATGCGAAAATACAATTTATGATTGTCCGCTACCCAGTTAACAAAACCAAAAAAGTAGGTACATCGATCTAACAGTATTCGAGCGGAAAATCCCGGTCGGTAGCTAGTACCAAACGGACGGCTTGTAGTCACGTGACCGATTATGTAGGTTGAAATTGACTTTCGGGTCGGTTTCGTAAAGGAGTGAGTTAATGCCGCGTACTAGTCTAGGTGGAGTAACTTCAGCTTTTGAACGTATACAGCGCCAAGCTCGAACAGTACTTGGAGGCCTCCGGGGACAGATTCGCGCCAAGGAGAATGAACTCCTACGCCTCAAACAGGAAGAGGCGCGCCTTAGCCACCTGCTGGGAGGCAGCGGCAAGGCAGGACAACCAGCGAGGGCGGCGGCGGCCCCGGCTGGTGGCGGGGGACGTGGACGAATCAACTGGCGTGAAGTGCTGAAGCAGATGCCCAAGCAGTTCAAGGCTTCCGATGTTCGAAGAGTGCGCGGGCTCAAGAGCAAACGTCCGTCAGAGATCTTCGCCGCGATCACACGCTGGATCGACGCGGATCTGGCCAAGCGCAAGAAGCGCGGAATCTACGAGCGAAGCTAAGACCTTGTGATTCTTCTGAGTATTTCCTGACTACCTCGAAAACCAACCGGTGGGCGGTGACGAACTTGTCGCTCTTGTTCCCTATCTGGCGATCTCACGGTAGCGCCTGAACCGGCTATTCTGACAGGACAATTTCCTCGCCAACTCTTCTTAGTTCATGGCAGTCAAGACCATCGAATGGCGTGCCGATACGGTCAGGATGATCGATCAACGATTGCTCCCGACGCGAGAGGTAATACGTATCTATCGGGACTTTCGAGGGGTTGCTGGTGCCATTCGCACGATGGTCATTCGCGGCGCTCCCGCGATCGGGGTCGCGGCGGCGATGGGAGTCGCTCTCGGTCTCAAGGGTTTCCGCGGCGAGAATGCCTTGAAACGGTTTGCGCTGGTGGCAAAAACCCTACGCTCCACCCGTCCCACTGCGGTCAACCTCGCGTGGGCGGTAGAGCGGATGCACCGGGTGCTCGAAGCAAATCTGGCCCTTGACGAACCAGCGCTGTTCCGCAGATTGCGCGAAGAGGCGATTTCGATCTACCAGGAAGACCTGGCGGCCAATCGTTCACTAGGCCGCTACGGCGCCGAACTCCTGGACGATCCCGCCGCGGTGCTCACGCATTGCAATGCAGGAGCTCTTGCGACGGCGGGCTACGGCACCGCGCTGGGAGTAGTTCGCGCTGCACGCGAGGCGGGTAAGACCATCGAGGTGTATGCAGATGAGACTCGGCCCTTTCTGCAGGGTTCGCGCCTGACCGCGTGGGAGCTTCGCAAAGATCACATCCCGGTAACTGTGATTGCCGACAACATGGCCGCTACGGTCTTGTCCCAGGGCCGTGTGAACTGTGTCATCGTTGGTACGGACCGCACCGCGGCCAACGGTGATGTAGCCAACAAGATCGGTACCTATCCGCTCGCGGTGATGGCACGCCGTCACGGGGTGCCCTTCTATGTTGCTGCGCCGCTGTCGTCGGTCGATTTAGAGTGTGCTTCCGGCGAGGCGATTCCAATCGAGCAACGCAGTCCCAAGGAGATAATCGAGTTCTCCGGAAAACGGGTAGCTCCGAAAGGAGTAGCGGTTTTCAATCCGGCATTCGATGTAACTCCAGCCGAGTTGGTAAGCGCGATCATCACTGAGCGCGGCGTTGCGCGCGCCCCCTATCGCGAGAGTTTGCGCGCTCTCAAGGAGAGCAGCTGACCACACCGCGGCCCGGGGAAGGAATACCCTCCTGGGGACTTAGCGTTCCGCGTGCATGTTTAATCGCGGCCTACTCTTCGAGATGATCCAAATACTCGGCGAGGCCATAGCCGATTTTTTCGCCCCATCGCCATTCGGTCATGCCTTCGGCGATTCGGGTTACCGTTCCGGCGCGGCGGTTGCGTAGTGGAATCATCGAGATAACTTTGCCGGTGATTGTCAGGGGTTCGTCGCTGCCGTCGGCCAGAATGACGGCTTTGATTTTTGTCGTGGAGTTTCTGTTCACCGGAGAACTCGGTCACGATTTCAACCTTACGGACAGTGAGCGTGTGCTGATTTTTGCGAGCAATGAACCCGCCCGCATGTTCACTGCCGTCACGATTGACCGTAATGCTAGCCATCGCGCCCAGCCCCTCATCGAAGTTCATCGTTAGCCATCGATAGTACTTGGGTGCCTGCCAGTAGCGGGGGCCCCAGCTGTGGTCGCGCAGACCGAGTCCGTCGAATTTATATTCGCGATCGTCAATCTTGATCGAGCCGGTCGCGCGGCCAAGTTGTTCGAAGTGACCCTTGGCGAACTGGACACCGGGATCGCCATCGTTCCGCGGCGAGACCCATTGATCCCCCTGCCGCTCGCGCAGCTCACCACCCCAGGCGGGGGCGGTGGCCCGGTAGTCAAGTTCCAGGTGCACCCGGACAAAGGGATTGCTTTTGAACGCCTGCGCCGGTTCAACCATTTCGAGCGGATCTTTCAGGACGCAGACCTTCCCCGCATAGGTGACGCGGTGATGCTCGAACGGCTTGATAACCCGGAACTGGAGGCCGCCCGCGTCGTGCGCGTCGTTGTTATTGATTTCGGGACGCCGGAACATGAAGCCAACCGTGGCATCCGGTCGGTACAGGCAAACAGTCATTTCGGCTGCGCCCTCGTTTGGCCGATTACCCAGTCGCACAAAGCCACCGAGCCGCTGTCCGCGGTCGAAAAAGTTGTAATAGGCGCTTTCATTGAAGTTGGATTCGCCGGTGTTGGGATGCATCAAATCGTCGTGCTCGAGCAGGATAACTCTGCGCTCAGCCATTGGGTCGCTCCTTGGAGAATGGTTTAGCACATCGAATCCAAATCCGGACAGAATCCGATGAGCTCGCCGTATGTACGCACGCCCTAGGAGCGGGTTCCTGCCAATTGGGCGAGACCATCACCGAGCAGGTTAAAGCCGAGTATGGCGAGACCGATCGCGAGGCCGGGAGCGATCGTGAGGTATGGAGCGACCAGCATGAACGCGCGGCCCGCATCGAGCATGCTGCCCCAGCTCGGTGTGGGAGGTAGCGCACCCAGACCGAGAAACGAGAGCGCAGCTTCGGCCGCGACAATCCCCCCAACCCCGAAGGTCGCCTGTACCACGACCGGACCGGCCATCGCGGGAATTAGATGGCGCACGAGAACCCGCGCGGGTCGTGCGCCGAGGGTCTCGGCTGCTTGGACATATTCGCGCTCGCGCAGCGACAGAACTTCGCCACGCACCAATCGCGCATAGGTGGTCCATCCCATCGCGGATAGCGCGATCAGCAGGCTCAGAACCCCGGGGCCGAGGATTGCGGCCAGCGTGATCGCGAGCAAGATCCCCGGGAACGCGAGCAGGATGTCGACCGCGCGCATGATCAGCTCGTCGATCCATCCTCCGCTCAAACCGGCCACCCCCCCGACTAGACTGCCCACAATCAATGAGAGCGCCACTACTGAGACCGAGATGCCCAACGATAGACGCGCGCCATACACGATGCGCGCAAAAACATCGCGCCCCAGCGCGTCGCAGCCAAGGAGATGCCTGCCGCTTGGGCGGGTCAGTGAGTCGGATAGATGAATCGCGAGCGGGTCTGCATGAGCCAGCAACGGTCCCAACACTGCGATTGTCACGAGCAATACGACTATCGCCAGGCCGGCCGCCAGGGAGGGGTTCGGCGCGGAGCCTTTCAATCGAGCCTCACCCGGGGATCGACAACCGCATAGACGAAATCGGTGGCCATATTTACCAGCACGTAGGTCAGAGCGAAGGTCAGCACGCACCCTTCGACCAATGGATAGTCGCGAGCGCTGATAGCGGTGATCAGCAGCCGGCCGATCCCGGGCCACGAGAAGATCACTTCCGTGATTAGCGCTCCGGTCAAAAGCGCACCCGCCTGCAAGCCGATAAGAGTTACCACCGAAGTCAGGGCGTTGCGCAGCCCGTGGCCGAGCAGTGCCGCCGTTTGACCTAGTCCTTTGCCACGGGCCGTCCGCAGGTAGTCGCTCTCGCGAACGACGATGAGGCTCTGACGCAACATCCGCGCGAGAACCGCTCCCAGCGCGGTTCCGAGGGTCAAGGCCGGCAACACCAGATGAGCAAATCCGCCACGACCGGTCAGCGGGAACCATCGGAGATCCAGCGAGAAGATAATCATTAGCAGCGGCCCGAGGTAGATGTGGGGAATGGATATTCCGAGAATCGCGAAGCCCATCGCGCCGAGGTCGGCTACACTACCCGGTTTCGCGCCGGAAATTATTCCCAGCGGAAAGGCGATCACGATCCCGACGAGCAGGCCCGCGACAGTCAACTCCAAGGTGGCTGGGAATCGTTCCGCGATCAAACGGGCGACCGAGCGATGGTAGGTGATAGAGTCGCCCAAATGACCCCTGGTCAGGCCGCCCAGGAAGTCGAGGTATTGTTCGCCGAGTGGGCGGTCGAGCCCGAGGCTATGGCGCAATCCCGCGATATCGCTGGGTGCGGCGGTCTCGCCGAGCATCGCGATGACCGGGTCGCCCGGCACCAAGTGAATCATCGCGAAGGTGAGGGTTGCAACACCGATCGCGACTGGCACCACCGAGCCGAGGCGGCGCAGAAAATAGCGCATCACTCCGATGCCTCAGAAGCGAAAGGAGCCACGAGGGTTACGCTCGCGAGCGAACGCAGGCTACCATTGGGATACGGTTCAAAACCGGCCACTTCTCGATTCAGCACCGTGACGTTTTGCAGCCACCACAGGGATACATAGGGCAGGTCGTCGGCCGCCAGATGTTGCACTTGTCCGTAGATGGCGCGGCGGCGTGCGCCATCGACAGTGCTCATTCCAGCTTCGACGAGCGCATCCATTTCCGGGTTGCGATAGGCGCCGCGATTCAGTCCGCGCGGCGGTAGCATCAGCGAGTCGAAGGTCAGGTAGTAGTGGTTCGGATCATCGATGCCGATCCACCGCATCGAGGCGAGATCGAAGTTGCCGTTGGCAAGGTCACTGTAGAACGTCGCCCAGTCGTTGCTGCGAATCTCGACCCGAATACCGACTCGTCGCAGCATCGCCTGCAGCACTTCGGCGAGCCGCCCGCTTTCGGGCGTGGTCTTGTAGATGAACTTGAGAGCGCGCACGCCATTCCGATCGGCGTGATATCCCGCGTCATCGAGGAGCCTCCGTGCCATTTCCGGATCATAGCGGTAGGGCCGCACGTTGGCGTCGTAGGCCCAATTTTCCGGCGCCAGCATGCCGCTGGCAATGCGGGCCGTGCCGCGCAGATAGGAATCGACAATCGCGGCGCGGTCGATTGCATAGGCGATCGCGCGGCGCACGCGCAGGTCGCGAAGGTGCGGGTTGCGGAAATTGAACAGCAGATAAACATAGCTGGTGCCGGGAGCCTCGTTGAGACGAAGGTTGGGATTCGAGATCAGGTAGGAAAGGACTTCTGGATCGATGTTGTTCGGGGCGACATCGCAGATCCCTTCCGCGAGCTCCAGCGTGCGCACCGTGCCATCGGGCACAATCTTGAACACGATGCCCTCGGGCGAGTTGGTGGGGGCCGGCCGGTACGGATTACGCTCAAGCCAGGCCGAATCGTCGCGCAGGTACTTCGCCATCCTGAAGGCCCCGGTTCCGGGTGGGCTGACGACCACGCTGCTATGCGGCAACGGGGTGCCTGCGGGCACGATGCCATAGGTACCCATCTCCAAGGCGGGTGCATAGGGGCGCGTGGTGGTAATCACGACCGTGTGCTGGTCCGGAATCTCGATGGACTTGAGCTGCTCGAGGCCGGCTCGCTTGGGGGATGCCGACCAACGATCGAGAATCGAGTCGTAGGTGAACTTGACATCCCGCGAGGTGAGCTCGCGTCCATCGCTGAAGCGCATACCGGATTTCAAATGGAAAATTATGTGGGTGTCGTCGGGCCGCTCGATGCTTTCAGCAAGATCGCCGACCAGCCGACCATTGCGATCGATCTTGACCATCGAATCGAAGATCAACTCCATGATTCGCGACGAGATGGCATCCGTCGCAAAGCGCGGGTCGGTCGCGGTCGGAGAGGTTTCAATGTCGACCTGCAGGTAACGCGCCGGAGGGGGCGCGGGACGGCCGCATCCAAACGCCAGTGCTACGCATAGTGCTAGCGCATATGCGGTCGCCCGGCCTTTTCGTTTCCTCATCTCCACGAGTCTTTGGATCATCGCTGACAGCGCGGATAATAGCAGACCAATCTGGGGTAAATTGGAGGAGGCGCGCGCGATGGCTAGCGAATGGCGCGACAAGGTAACTCTCCGGCAGGGCGATCTCACCGAGGCATCGACAGATGCAATCGTGAACGCTGCAAACAATGACTTGCAACTGGGCGGGGGAGTGGCAGGCGCAATTCGGCGCAAGGGTGGTCCAACGATTCAGGAGGAATGCGATCGCATCGGGCCGCTGCCGCTCGGCGAGGCGGCGATCACTAACGCAGGTCAGCTGCGCGCCAAGTACGTGATTCATGCGGCCAGCATGCGACTGGGCGGCCGCACCACCGAGGAAAATCTGAGAGCATCGACCCGCAACTCACTACTACGGGCCAAGGAAAAAGGACTTCGGTCGATCGCGTTTCCGGCCGTGGGCACCGGGATCGCGGGGTTTGCGCTGGACCGCTGCGCGGAGGTGATGTTGAGCGAGGTAGCGGCGAATCTGCGCGGCACAACCCCCGTGGAGAGGGTGGAGTTTGTGTTATTTGACGATGCGGCGTTGCAGGTATTCCGGCGCGTGCTTGAAGGGATGGGTAGCGAAGCTAAACGCTGACCCGCGGCGGTGCCAGAGGAGTAACCCCGCACCAAAGGTTTTGGCTCTGCGACTTTCTCCCCATTCGGACGGGTGAGGACCTGGTTGACCTGCGCGAATTCGGATCACTCAACGCCGCAAAGGTCGCGCCCGCACCAAGCGGCAATCGTAAAAGCGGTTGCTGACACGGCGCGTCCGTCGAAATCAGTGGGCGGCGCCGCCGGCGCCTGCTTGGGCGCGGCGCAAGACGATGAAGCTGGGGACGAGAATCAGCATCATGATCGCAAGGGTGCGGTAGATGTCGTTGAACGACAGCATCGCGGCCTGGGCCTGGATCATCGCGTAGACGCCCCCGATGCCCTGCTTTTGCCCGGTGATGAGTTGCGGGACAAAGTGAAAGGCGTGCGCGCCGGGCAGCTGGGTGCCGGCCGCGCTCATTTTCCAGGCGGCAAAGACCGAGAAGCGTTCCGCAAGATACGACTGGTGGACCTGTTCGTGACGCACGAGCGCGGTGGTCATGTACGAGATGCCGATAGCGGCGCCCGCGTTACGCATCATGTTATACAGGCTGGCCGCATAGCCCATGCGCTCGCGCTGCACGCAGGAAAGTGTAATCGCGGAGAGGGTCGGAAAAATCATTCCCATCCCGATGCCCATCACAATGCTTGGCCATACCACCACCCAGGTACTCACCTGCAGGTCCCAGCGCGACATCTGCCACAGGCCAGCGGTCATAAGGACAAAACCCAGGCCGATGAGCGGGCGGGTGTCAAAACGCGCACGTGCGAGCTGACCTATGAGAAGCATCGCCACCATGGTTCCGAGCCCGCGCGGAGCCAACACCAGGCCGGCCTTCCACGCGCTGTATCCGAGCAGCTCCTGGAGGAAAATCGGGTTGAGCAGACCCGTGCCGTAAAGGGCGAAACTCATCGCGACCATCAGCGCGACCGAAAAGCTGAAGATCGGAATCTTGAGAATGCGCAGATCAAGAATTGGTTCTTCGAACCACAGTTCGTGGATCACGAACCAGGTGAACAGCGCCAGCGAGATCACGACTGAATAAACCACCCACGACGACGCGAACCAGTCCGCGCGCTGGCCGCGATCGAGAACGATCTGCATCAATCCCAGGCTCACCGCCATCAGGAGCATCCCGAGGTAGTCGACCTTGCCGCCGCGCGCGCGATGCGTTCGCAGGTAGACGGGGTCGTGCACGAAGGCCGAGACCATCAAGAAGGCGATAAGGCCGATTGGCAGATTGATGTAGAAATTCCAGCGCCAGTTCCAGTTATCCGTGATCCAGCCGCCCAGCGTCGGACCCATGATCGGAGCCACCATCAGACCCATGCCCCAGGTCGCCATAGCGAGCTGTTGCTCGTTGGGTGGAAAGGTTTCCATCAGGATGGCTTGCGACGACGGGATCATCGCGGCGCCGGCCGCCCCCTGGATGAGCCGAAATATCACCATCTGGTCGAGTGAGCGCGCGGCGCCGCACAGGCCGGAGGCAACCATGAACACCGCTACCGAGGTAAGAAAGTAGCGCTTGCGACCGAAGCGGGCGGAGATCCATCCGCTCATCGGGATCATGATGCCGTTAGCCATCAGGTAGCTGGTCAAAACCCAGGCAATCTCGTCAACGCTCGCGGAAAAGGTCCCCTGCATGTGCGGCAGGGCGACGTTGACGATTGAGGTATCGAGCACCTCGAGTGAGGTGCCCAGCATCACCGCCAACGCGATCAGCCATTTGTGCGACGGCGTAGCGTGGTCGAACTGCTCGAGCGGTACTTTACTGGCGGCTCCCATGGGAAACTTGTTCTGTAGCTGCTCTTGCCCATAGTAACGGACTCTCACCAACGGACACAGGCGCGGTGGCGGTCATCTGAAAGGCACCGAACGGTAATGTGATCTTCATTGATTGTGACATGTGAAGCCCGCGATGCTGAGCCGTGCACCCCGATGGTGACAACGGGTATTCGAGCGGCTACTCTCGGTGCATGCGGCTTGCCGCAATCGACGTAGGATCGAATTCCGTACACATGATCGTCGCCGATGCGAGCCGCGACGGGCACCTTGAGGTGGTCGATCGCGTCAAGGAGATGGTGCGTCTGGGGCGACGATCCTTCATGACCGGCAGTCTCATCGACGAATCGATGGACCTCGCGATCGGGGCCTTGAAGAATTTCGGGCGACTGGCTCGGGTACGGAAAGTTGACCGGCTACGGGCGGTTGCGACCAGCGCTGTCCGCGAGGCGAAAAACCGCGTCGGGTTCATCCGTCGAATCCGCCGCGAGACCGGCCTCAAGATCGAAGTTATTTCCGGAGTTGAAGAGGCGCGACTGATTTTCCAGGCCGCGCAACATGCTTTTGGACTCGATGGTGGTCCACACCTGCTGTTTGATGTGGGGGGCGGCAGCGTCGAATTGGTCCTGGTGCAGGATCGGCATCCGCTCTGGATGCATAGCGCGAAGCTGGGAGTCGCCCGGTTAACTGAGCGTTTTCTTACCGCGGATCCGCCGACCAACGCGCAACTCCGCAGACTCGAGAATCACCTCGACCACAAAATCGGCGCGCTGCTCCGCAAGGTGCGTAAGGCTGGCGTTGTTCACGCGATCGGGACATCCGGGACGATCAACACGCTGGTGGCGATGGCGCGGGCATCGAGGGGAGAAGAACTCGGCCGCCTGCACGGCGCCAGCGCATCGGCCGAAGAGATCACCAAGCTGGCGGGCGACCTGGTGACCGCCAATGCCGCGCTGCGCGCGGAGCTTCCGGGAATGGATGCGAAGCGGGTCGACCTAATGCCGGCAGCCGGAGCGCTAGTGGACTTTGTGCTGAAGCGCTCGGGCGCATCCTCGTTGGTCGCGTGTTCCTGGGCGTTGCGCGAGGGGTTGATCCTAAGCCTGCTCAAGGCGGCACGCGGCAACAGCGCGGCGGACGCTCGACGCCGATCGGTGAAAGCCCTAGCGTCGCGATTTTTGGGATCCAACGAACATGGACAGCAGGTTGCGAAGCTGGCGCTGCGCCTGTTCGACGCTACCGCCCCGGTTTTGGGTCTGCCAAAGAATTCGCGTGAATTACTTGAATACGCGGCCGTGCTTCACGACGTAGGACACGCTATCGACCACGACCGGCACAATCGACACTCGTATTATCTCATCAAAAATGCTGAACTATTTGGCTTCGAGCCCGACGAGATCGAGGTGATCGCCCAGGCGGCCCGCGGTCATCGCAAGCAGGCGCCAAAGGTAGACTCACCCGACCTAAGTGCGCTAACTGGAGCCAAGCGCCGTCTGGTACGGGGGTTCGCAGCGATTCTGAGGGTGGCCGATGCGCTGGACCGCACGCATTTCGGTGTGGTTAAAAATATCGAAGTAAGCTACTCGCCGGGGCGGTTGATCATCGGGGTCGACTCCGACAAGGAAAAGGCCGACCTCGAACTGTGGACATGCGAGAGACGGACAGACCTGCTATCGCGACTTCTCGAGCGCCAGGTGACCTTGGCGCGATAAGCTCGGCAACCCATTCGGCGCGCGCCGCAGCCAATGGCCGGGGCGGCGCTGCAGCCGCGAAGGCGGACGGCAACAGCCTCCTGCTCACGCCCCATCCGTATCCGGGGCGGCTGATCGCGGTCGAGGGAATCGACGGATCCGGCAAATCCACCCAAATGATGCTGCTCGAGCGATGGCTGCGGGCGCGCGGTTACCCCGTCATCTTCACCGAATGGAACTCGTCGCGCCTGGTGCGGCGCTCGATGAGCCGCGGCAAAAAGAAGAACCTGCTGACGCCGACGACCTTCAGCCTGCTCCATGCAGTCGATTTCGCGGACCGCTTGACCTATCAGATCATGCCGCCATTGCAAGCGGGAATGATCGTGCTCGCCGACCGCTACGCGTTTACCGCCTTCGCACGCGACGTGGCCCGCGGGGTGCATCCGGAATGGGTGCGGGCGGTGTACAGCTTTGCCCTGCGTCCGGACCTTACGCTGTATTTCCGGGTTCCCATCGAAGTCTCGCTGGAGCGTTTGCTCGCGGGGCGTGCCAAACTCAAATATCACGAGGCCGGCATGGACGTGGGGCTGTCGGCAGATCCCGCGGAGAGTTTTCGTATGTTCCAGAGCCGGGTGCTCGAATTCTACGACGAGCTGACGCACGAGTTCGAGCTACGCACCATCGATGCGACTGGCGAAATTCCGGAGCAGCAGCGGATGTTTCGCCAGATCGTTCAGGACGTGGTGCTGCATGACTATGACCGCGAACGTGCCAAGGGGAACCATGTCAGAACACAGCCACGCTAAGAAGTGGTACGGACACGGGCTGCCATACCTGTCCGAGAAGCGGCTACCGGGGCATTTGATCGCAATCGAGGGAACCGACGGTGTCGGCCGCTCGAGCCAGATCGCGCTGCTGCGGCCATGGTTGGAGCTGGAAGGATATGCGGTCAGCAACACCGGATGGACCCGGTCGCCCTTGTTGTCGGAGACGATCAACGAAGCGAAAGCAGGCCATCAGCTAACCGTCACTACCTTCAGCCTGCTGTATGCGGCGGATTTCGCCGATCGGCTTGAGCACGAAATTCTGCCCGCTCTGCAGGCCGGGTTTATCGTGATCGCCGACCGCTACATGTACACGGCATTTGCCCGGAACATGGTAATGGGCGCCGATCCGCGATGGACTCGCGACGTTTTTGGTATGGCGCTGCAGCCGGACCTGGTCATTTATCTAGACATCGATGTGGAGACGCTCATTCCGCGCGTCGTGCAAGGCAAGGGCATGGACCATTGGGAATCGGGCATGCATCTACTACTCGGAACCAACTTGTTTGAATCGTTCCAACGCTACCAGACCCACCTGATCGAGGAATACCAGCGACTGGCGTCGGAATTCGGCTTTATCGCGGTCGATGCGCGCCAGCCGATCGATGATGTGCAGACGGAACTGCGCTTGCACATCATGCAGTACCTGCGCACCGCCGATCCGGCGCGCAACGCGATCACACACAAGGAGAAGTCGGCCACTTCCACGGAAGAGGAGTAGGCGGTGGAAGTTGACGTGCCCACTTCCTTGGCGCCGATCGCGGAGCCTCCCCTCGCGATCGCGCAGGCGCTTCCGGCTGCGCCCAGGCTCGAGCTCGCGGCAGACCAAACGATTACCGTGGCGGTGCGCGAGGCGATCATTTTTGGTGGTATCGCGCTGGAGCGTCATCGCGAAGCCGCAGCCACGGGACAAACGGAGCCGATTCACCAACTGAGGGTGACGGCGCGACGCCTGCGCGCTTCGCTGCACTTGTTTGCCGGGGTCATCCACGCAACCTATTCGCGAATCATCGAGCGCGACTTGATCTGGATGGCACAGGCGGCCGGCGGTGTGCGCGAACGCGAAATCAGTACTGTAGTTTTTCGCAGACGCGCGGCGAAACTCGACCCGGTCCTGGCGGACTCGCTCGCAGCGATCTACACGACCCTCTGGAGGGAGCGTTCGCTCAAGTTATATGACCTTCAGAGCGTGGTCGAATCGAAGCGGTACCGCGCGCTGCTTGCGCGGCTCGAGAACCCCCGTTTACGTAAGGTCTACACGGACACCCTTCTCCGCACCGAGGCTGCCTCAATGCTGCGCCCGATCGCGCGTTCGGTTGCGCGCGCCGGCGCGGCGTTGGATGAAGGTTCCGCGCCGCGGACGATCCATCGGCTTCGGGTGCGGGTCAAGCGGTTGCGCTACGCGCTCGAACTTCTGTCCGCACTTGGAGGCAAGCGCAGCCGACGACTCCTGTCGCGGCTGGAGGTGCTTCAGGACCTGCTCGGTAATTTGAACGATCTATCGGTCGCGACCGCCTGGCTGATCAATTTTCCCCGCACCGCAGGCGCCGAGCTGGGCGCGGTGATGGCGGCGGGCGCGATGACACAAGCGCTGCGCAGCCGGTCGGCCAAGCTCGCGCGTCGCGGCGTCAAAGCCTGGCGCAAGCTGGATAGGGGCACCGCGATCGCGGACGCGCTGGAGGAAATTCGCCGGCACGGCAAAACCGTTCCGGTGCAGGCGTCACCGATACAGGAATTCGTTACGGAGAATGCCGCATGATCCTTTACATTCTTCGTCATGGAATTGCCGAAGATGCGCCAGTGGGCGGCGATGAAGGCGCGCGCAAACTAACGCCCAGGGGACGCGAGAAAATGCACGCCGCAGCGGAGGGCATGCGCAACTTCGGTCTCAAGTTCGATTCGATTCTAACCAGCCCGCTGGCGCGCGCCACGGAAACGGCCGAGATCGTCGCGGCGGCTTACGCGAACACGCCGCCGCCGCAAGTCCTACCCGCGCTGGCCACGGGAATCCCGGCTCCAGAGGTCGCCGCAGCCCTGCGCTCGTTCGCCAAGCAAAAGCACGTGATGATCGTGGGACACGAACCACAGCTGAGCGCGGTCGCATCGATAGTGTTAACCGGGTCGCCCGCGGGTGCGAATCTTGAGCTCAAGAAGGGCGGGTGTGTCGCTTTGCACGTGCCCTCGCGTCCGGACAAAGGCGGCGCGCAACTGCTGTGGCTACTTACCCCGCGTCAATTGAGAACTCTGCGCAAATGATCCGGCTCTTCATTGCCAAACCTTTGCAACCGGTACGATCTGAACCTCGACCCTGCGCGACTCACTCATAGGATTTCGAATGGCTGCGGACTCCGCGTAGCGCTCTGCGGTCCATATCTTTCCCGGATGAACCTTGGTGACGAGCGAGTTGGTACGCGGGCTGGGGGGCACCCCCGGCATGATGCACGACCATACCGCCGGCTGGTTGTTGACCGCGGGCCGGGTTCCGGTGAAGGGCGCGCAGACCGACCCATCTTCGAGCTGCAGAATCCACGGTGATGGAGAGGCGGCGGGAGGGGCGGTCACGAGCGGAAGCGCTTTAGTAAGCTTCATCACAAAGCCGCTCTTGCCGAGCGCGGGGTTGGCATCGCAGATAACCTCATTTTCCATTGGCGGCACCTGGAAACAGGGGTCGCGAATGCCGTTGCCGATCATACATCGCCACGCGCCCGGCCGGTCGGCAGCAATCGAGCGGGTCCAGCACGATCCTTGCTGGATGGGGCCCGGGGGAACTGAGGGAGTGAACCAGGTGACTTCCGTCGTGCGGATGACCGACTGAGCGCAAACGCGATCACTCAAGATCAAAAGGATCGCGGCTGCCAGGGCACGAAGAGAGGTCTTCATGGCGGGAGCTTAGCTGCTCATCGCTCGTTTCGGGAAACCGAGCCGGGCGCAGCTTGCCGGCAATAGCCGCGACGCTACTCCTGCTCGAACCCCCTAGAGTAGGGGCAGGGAAATTCCGGCGGTGACCAGCGCCCCGGTCGCTACGCCCATCAGGGCTTCGCCGGCGACCATTCCGGCAGCGAACAGGAGTCGGGGGCCGCCCTCCTCCTCTTGGCCGAGCCATCCGCCGGCCAGCGCGCCAATGAAAATGGTTACGCTCAAGCCGAAGGGTAAATACAGTCCGATCGCGACCGGCATGATTGGAGCCCGCCAAGAGCTGCTGGACCGTTCAGCAAGCACATCGCCGACCGCCAGCAGGGCGGCCAGAATCGCGCCGGCCGCGATCATGGCCCATGGCAAGCCGCCACGGAAAACCCCTTGAGTTACTTTGGCCATCAGGAATGCCTGTGGCGCGGCGAGAGCACCGGGGCGGGCGGTCGCGGTTCCGGCAATTCCATAGCCTGCGATGAGCAGATTCAGAATGGGCGCCATGACGAACGATGCCGCGATCGCTCCGATCAACACGCCTATCTCCAACGCGCGTGGGGTCGCTCCAACAAAGTATCCGGTTGCAAGGTCGTGCAACGAATCACCCGCCATCGCGGCAGCCGTGCAGACGACGGCGCCTGACAAAATCGCAAGACGGGGCCCGACCTCCACGCTTTCAACCCCGGCAAGTTTGAGGAAAATTGCCACGGCCAGCAACACGATGACCGTGACCCCCGAAACTGGATTATTCGAGGCACCCACGATTCCGGTGAGATAGCCGGCGATCGCGGTAGCGAAGAATCCGATCAGCGCCAGCATCAGGGCAAGCGCGGCGCTCAAGGCCACCCCCGCACCCAGCACGAGGCAGAGTGCGAAAATTACCGGAACCGTGAGCCCGACGGCGGTGACGATGGCCTTCGGCGAAAGATCGGTGTCCTCGCGCGCCAGCACCTGCACATGGCTGCCACCCACGATAGCCAGGCTGTCACGTAGGGCGGCGAAGATGCGCGTGCGAAGGCGCCACAGCGTTACGATTCCGCCGGTAAGCATCGCTCCAACCCCGAGATAACGGACTTGCGAACTCCACAGCGCCGAGGCGGCGCGCATCGGGTCGGGGTTTTGCCCACCGCCATGAAGCAGGGCGAGAACCGGTATGGCGACAACCCACGCAAACGCGCCTCCGGCGAAAACCAAACTGGCGATGCGCAATCCAACTATGTAGCCGATACCCAAAAGCGCTCCGGAAATATTGATCGAGCCGCCGATCACCGCACCTCCCAGCCATCGCGCACCGGAAACCATTCCCGGAAGAATGCCAAACACGTCCTGCGTGGCTTTCAAACCGGCCGCGATCGCACCACCCCACGCAAGCGGAGCTATTTGGGTCTGATTCTCCCCGGCGCGCAGAACTTGAGCGCAGGCGAGCCCTTCGGGAAACGGGAGACGGTCCTCGACGATATAGGCGCGGCGTAAAAAAACAACCAGCAAGGCGCCCATCGTGCCACCCGCTGCGCTCAAGGCAGTGACCTGCAGGTAAGGCAGCGGACCTTTGTGTCCGAGGATGATGAGGGCGGGAAAGGTGAAGATCGATCCGGCGGCGACTGCTTCTCCCGCGGATGCGATGGCTTGCACGACGTTGTTCTCGAGAATGGTGGCCCCGCCGGCCATCCGCAGAATCGCCATCGAGATTACCGCCGCCGGAATACTGGCCGAAACGGTCAGGCCGGCGTAGAGACCAAGATATGCGTTGGCAGCCCCAAGGATGAGTGCCAGGGCGATTCCGAGCGCGATGCCGCGGGGGGTCAGTTCGCGCGGGGCGAGCTGCGCTAATGGGGAGGCGGCTTGCACCGCGCAACTATATGCCATCGACGAGGCGAGATGGCGAACGTACAAGGGGGAATAGGTAAGCCAAGCCAAACCAACCGCCTGACTCCTCCCCTGGGCTGGAGAGCGCAATTCGCCAGGGTTCTACCAGAGCAAAGTCTACGGCCCAACTCGAGCGTCTACAGGCTATCGGCGGCGCCGTCGACTGATACGACTGGTTTGCCGGCCTTGTGCCATCCGGTAATGCCGTCGACCATCACGCTAACGTTGGTGTATCCGGCGCCGACCGCCCGACGGGCGGCTTCGTGTGACGCCATTCAATGCAGGTTGTGACAGTAGAAAACCAGCATGGCATTTTTGTTGGACGGCAGCTCCTCAGCCACGTCGTAATGACTGTCCGAGGAAAGCGGCCGCGCGCCTGGAATCATGCCTTCTGTGTTGCGCACTTGCGGCCCGTCGGCATCGAAGACATGAACGTGTGCGTTCGGGTCGGCCATCAACTTGGCGAGATCGTCGACATGGATTAGCTGGAAACTATCCTGTTCGGGTTTGTTGTTGATGATGGAGCCTATGTCGGTCGCGATGGCCGGTATCGCGACTACCATGATTGCGCCGATTACAGCCAGGATCGCGGCTGGTTTTCGCATGAGAACACTTCTCCTCGACGACAACCTTAAGAATATCAAACCTTGTTCACCACGAGAACGATCAAACTTTCTCGAACAGGCCGACCCATCGTTCCAGGGCAGTCTCGTGTCCGGGTACCAACTGTATCGTAAACTGGTCATAGCCGGCATCGCGCAGGGCGCGAATTCGCTCGATTAATTCCGGCGCCGGTGCTGTGAAGGTAGTCATGCGCATAACGTCTTCGGTCAGAAAGCGCTCCTCTTCCGGGCGCACTGCCAGCAGATGCAGCTTGTGCATCTGGAGATAGCGGGCATCCGCGGGCTGATAAGTCGCGTACTGACGGCGATATTCTTCCATAAGCGGGGCAATCTGCGCCGGAAGCTGCAGGTTGATCGTTGACTCGACCAGGCCGTGAAAGAAAACTGTTGCCAGCGGACCCGCCTGGGCGCGGGCCCGCGCCGAGGCGGGCGATTCGCCCCCATCGAGAATACACCCCAGCGTGAACACGGTACGGTAGAGCGACTTCGGGTCGCGCCCCGTGTCTCGGCAACTGAGCGCGATTTGATCCGCCTCATTTAGCGCGCGCGGCATGGTCGACAGGAACGTCATCCATCCGTCGGCGATTTCTGCGGTCAACTTGCGTGCCTTCGGCGCGAAAGCGGAGATGTGCAGCGGGATCTTGTCCTTGATGTTGACCATGCCAAATTCGGGGTTGAGAAACCGCACCTTGTGAGAGGCGCCTTCGCACTGCCAGTCCACGGTCTCGCCCCTCAGCAGCCCTCGAACGACGCGCAGATACTCGGCAAACTCCCCTAGCTTCATGGGGCCGAGGCCCATGGTGTTGCGGGCGGTGAAGCCGGTGCCGGCGCCAAAAATGATTCTTCCGGGCGCGAGCTGATTTAGAGTCGCTAGTCCATTGGCCGTCACCGGCGCGATCCGGTTGGTAGGAACCAGCACCCCCAGTCCCAATTTGATCTTGGAGGTATGCTCGGCGGCAAGTGCCATGGTGGCGAAGATATCCGGCGCCAGCATCTGCGAGTCGTAGAACCAGGCATGCGAAATTCCGAGTTCCTCTGCATGCTTGACCGTTTTCCATGCATCGAGATTCGATGCGAGTGCGATTCCGAAGTCCATGGTTCAGCCTCCAATCCCAGCGAATCGAGCGAGCACTATCACTATTTGCGTAAAGGGAAAATCGCGTTAGGGTGAGTGTCTGGCACCATCTGGTTAGGAATTCTTCCCGTTATGCTGAAACTCTACGAACATCCATTTTCGCCATACGTGCAGAAGGTCAAGATTGCGCTCTATGAGAAGAACATTCCGTTCGAGGTCGAAATTCCCGACGCGTTCAGCGGCGCACCGACCAAGTTCGGCACTCTCAACCCGCGCCTGGAGGTGCCTGTCCTGGTCGATGATGGCTTTGCGATCTTCGATTCGACGATCATTCTCGACTACCTCGAGGACAAGTGGTCTAGCCCCCCGATGCTTCCGGTCACACCGCGCGAGCGGGCGCGCGTGAGGATGATCGAAGACCTGTGTGACACCTATTACGAGGCGATCAACTGGGGGCTGATGGAAGTTCGCGCATGGAAGCGGGTTACCGGTGATCGGGCCGCGGCGATCGAAAAGCGCGCAGGTGAGCAGACGGCGGGAGTCTTCGCCTGGCTGGAGCGAGAACTTGGCACAAGCCAGTGGTTCAACGGCTCGTCGTTCGGTCACGGCGATTTGAGCGTATTCCCGTACGCGCACGGCTCGGTGGTGTGGGGCGCCGAACCGAAAGCTGGATCGAGGCTTGCTTCGTGGCTGGAGCGGATGGACGAGCGCGAGAGCGTGCGCAAGACCATTGCGGCGACGCAGCAGTTTGCGGGCTCGATGGATGTGCTGCCGGCGATGCTCGAATCGGGCGTCTTCAAGCGACAGTATCGAGACCATCGGCTGGAGTGGATGATGCGGGTGGGCGGAGCTGAGGTGGTGCTAGAGGGATTGAGGAAGGGGACGATTCGGTTTTCGGAGGAAGTGTCTTAGGCCGCGTTGCGAGCACCGAGTTTCATCCGACTCTCCAACACTGCTTGTGACAAGTCCGGAAATTGTTAGACCCTCAGCTGGCGACAGCTTCGTCGTCTGGGGAAGTACCCCGCCGGCCGCGGCGGTGTATGACTTTCCCCTAAGCGGGGAAAGGAACCCAACCGAAGGGCTTACCTAACTGCTGTTTCGGCGGGTTCCGCGATTACCTGGTTCTCGAGCCTACCGATCTTTTCGATCTCGATTCGCACGACGTCGCCGGCCACCAGCCATTTTGGCGGTTTCATCGCGGCTGCGACTCCGCTGGGGGTCCCAGTCGAGACGATGGTGCCCGGCAGCAGGGTAAACACGGTCGACAGGGTTTCGACCTGGGCGAAGCAATCGAAGATCAGGTGCCGCGTATTTGAGTGTTGGCGCATTTCACCGTTTACGAAGGTCTTGAGGTCGAGCGCGTGCGGGTCGCCGATTTCGTCGGGGGTGACGATCCAGGGGCCGATCGGGCCGTGGGTATCAAACGATTTGCCCAGCGTCATGGTAGGCGCACGCATCTGCCAGTCGCGCACGCTGACGTCATCGACGATCAGATAGCCGGCAATCACTTCGTGAGCGCGATCGCGCGGCACGTGGCGGCAGCGCCGGCCGATCACAAAGCCGAGTTCTCCCTCGTAGTCGAGCGCCTTCGAAGCGCGCGGCAGATGAATCGGATCGTTCGGCCCGGCCACGCAGGTGGCCTGCTTGTTAAAGAACATCGGAAAGGAGGGTTTCTCGCGCCCCGTCTCGGCCACATGGTCGGCATAGTTCAGACCGATCGCGAGGAACTCGGGAGGGCGCGCGATGGGCGCTTCCAGCTTTAGCGAAGAGAGTGCAATCCGCCCCGCGTTGCCGGTGACGGCCTTTCGCGCGATGTCGAGCGCCTCGCGGCCAGCGCCCAAGAACGCGACCATCTCGCGCGGAAGTTCGGGTGCAGCTGCGGCCAGGTCAATGATCGATTCGTCGGTGACGACGCCGATGCCAGTTCTTCCTTGATACGTGAAAGTTGCTAGTTTCATTGTCGTCCTCGCTCATAGAGCCGCTTTGAACCTGAATGCGCCCCCGCTCCGGCTGATCTTGCCGGCCGAAGGGGTGGCGAAGTGAGTGCCGAACACCAGCACGTCGCGGTCCGCATATTTCTCTGCGAACGCGCGCCGCGTGCTCTTGGCCATCGCAAGGTCGCTGTCAAAAGCGTCGTCCCAATCCGGGTACTGGAACTGCACGGGATGATGAATCAGATCGCCGGTTATAACCGCGTCGTGGCCCTTGGACGAAATGCGAACGCTGTGATGTCCAGGAGTATGTCCGGGAGTGGGTTCGAGCCAGACCTCATCGGTGATTCGATGGTTCGAATCGACCAGCTTCGCGTGTCCTGAATCAACCACCGGGCGAACCGAGTCTTCAACCGGATCACGAGAGTCTTTGTTGTCAGACTTGGACCAGTAATCCCACTCGGTGCCGCCTACGAGGTAACGGGCGTTGGGGAAGGTCGGGACCCATTTGCCGTTCTCGAGCGTAGTGTTCCACCCGACGTGATCAACGTGGAGATGGGTGCACACGACGATGTCGATGTTGTCGCGGGTGTAGCCAGCTTTTTTGAGATCGTCGAGAAACGGCAGCTTGAGATTGCTCCACGCGGGGTTGCTACGCACCTTGTCATTGCCGATGCAGGTATCGACCACTATGCGCTTACCCTGGGATTCAAGGACCAGCGCGTGGATAGCCATCCTGAGCTTGCCTTTCTCGTCAGTGAAGGTGGGAAACAGCCAGCTTGCCTCTTTCTTGATGTTCTCTGGTGTCGCGTCGGGCAGTAACCAGGTGCCCGGCCACGGGGCTTCGCTTTCAATGATGCGGCTGACCTTGACGTCTCCTATCTTCCAGGTGCTCATTGGGGATCGACCTCCGCTACTGGTCCGCAACTTAACTCGATTCCATGGTGGTCGCCAAACGGGTCGCGCGAATTTGGAGTTGAAATTCCTAGTGGAATTGACTTCGGGGGGCCTGCCTTTGCGGGCCGGGACGCGAGCGGGCCGGGACGCGAGCAGCCCGCGATGACGAGAAAAGCAACTGGGTGGCATCGGGAAAAAGCGGTCGCCTAAATCGACGGTTCTACTTCAAAGCAAGAAAAAAAGATCTTGACAGGATGAATCCGGTTGCCTCTTCGGAGCAACAACCACTAACTAGAGAAGGGTCGGCACTAATCCGCTCGCGTCGGACCCATTTCTGTTAGCGGAGCGGTAGATCGGGTTTACCCGGTCGGGAATTTGGAGGTGCGAGTGATGTCGGTCAAACCACCTACGGCGGAAGAAATTCGAGAACTGGCGCGCGAGAGCTACATGGAACTGAGCGCGAGCGAGCTTGATGCGCTGGTGGGGGCAGTCCGTGCGCAGATTCCTTTGCTTGAACGGGTCGATGCGTTCGCGGCAGATATACCAGCGTCCGTCGCGCGCTATCCAAAACGCGACGCGGGCGCGCCGATGAATCGCAAGGACGATCCGCTCAACGCGGTGGTGCGAAAATGCCACATCGCTGGCGCGCCCTCGGGAAAGCTCAAGGGCAAACGTGTGGGTCTAAAGGATAGTGTTTGCGTGGCGGGCATTCCCGTCAGCGGAGGCTCGCACGTGCTGCAAGGGTATACCGCCGATATGGACGCGACGATCGTCGCTCGGATGCTGGACGCGGGCGCGGAGATCGTCGCGATGCTGAACATGGACGACTTCGCACTTTCCGGCGACGGCAAGACCTGCGCATGCGGGCCGACACTTAATCCGGTGAATCCGGAACATTGCTCCGGCGGGTCCTCAAGCGGGTCAGGGGCCGCACTGGGTTACGACTGGATCGACATCACCATCGGAACCGACCAGGGCGGGTCGATCCGAATTCCCTCGTCGTGGAGCGGCGTGGTGGGTATCAAACCGACTTACTCCTTGGTTCCGTACACCGGGGTTATGAGTATCGACCCCTCCCTCGATCACGTCGGCCCAATGGCGAAGAACGTTCGTGACTGTGCTCTCATGCTCGAGGTGCTGGCCGGCAAGGACCCACTTGACCAGAGGCAAGGGGAAGTTCCCATTGAAAGCTACACCGAGCTGCTCGACCGGGGCGTGAAGGGGTTGCAGCTGGGCCTCCTGCGAGAAGGGTTCGGGCACCCCGGTGCCGAGGCCGATGTCAATGACTGCGTGCGGAAAGCGGGCGCCGCCCTGGAAAAACTCGGTGCGACGGTGCGAGAACTTTCCATCCCGGAGCATCGCGATGCATCGGACCTGCTCTTTGCAATCGCGCCGGAAGGGATGATGAGGCTGGCCGATACGGCCTTGCAGAGCGTCCACTTCAACGGCAGCTACAGTCCGAGTCTTGCTGACTTTTTCAGCGCCAACCTGCCATCGCGCGCGAGCAAGGAAGCGCTGACCGTAAAGCTGATGGTCGTGCTCGGCAGATTCGCGGCGCGCCGATACAACGGGCGTCTGTACGCAAGGGCGCAGAACTATCGTCCGAAGCTGAGAGCGCTCTACGATGATGCTCTGAAATGCTGCGACGTATTGATGATGCCAACCACGCCAATGAAAGCGCCGCGGCAAGATTCCGAGACGCCGTACGGAATGATCACAAACACGGCGCCCTTCAACATGACCGGACATCCGGGACTGAGCATCCCATGCGCAATGTCGAAGGGACTGCCGGTCGGGCTAATGCTTATCGGGCGGCACTTCGAGGATGCGACGCTGCTGCGGATTGGGCATGCCTATGAACAGAGCGTTGATTGGCGCAAGGCATAGGGAGCATCGGCGAATCTTTCGGCCGATGGCGATAACCGTGCGTTCCGCGCTGGTCGGATCGCTGCTGTTCGCCCGACTGCGACAGCGGTCGCCGCAGACGCGATGCGCCGCAGCACCCACTCCAGCGAGCGGCTATAGCGATCTCGCAAGGCGGTGGCACGCCCGCCGCAAAGCCTTGATACGCGATTGCCACACGTCGTCACCGAGTAGGGTGCCGTGTTGCAGAAACTCGCCTAGCGCGCGGGGACCCTCCAAGGCGCCATGCGGCTGAACAACCGATCCCGCAGGACCAGCGTGTGAAACAGAACAGCCGAAAAATGCGCGATGAACGTGAGGAATAAGAGGTAGGCGAGAATTGTGTGCGCCGTCCGCAGGGCCGCGTACAACATCACGCTATGCGGAAGGATGGGGAAAAGATGCAGCCCGCCGTACAATACGATCGGATAGCGCGCCGCGGACAACATCCCCAAGCCAACCAGCGGCTGCACAAACAGCAATGTGTACAGCAAGATTTCCGACTCGTGTGCGATGAAGCGCTCCTGAGACGACATCGTCGCAGGAAAAGGAGGCATGGTGCTGAACTGCCGTTTCACGAACCGGATCACCACCAGAATCAGGACCAGGATCCCCAACGGGCGATGGATTGATACCAGCCGGTGGTAGTCGGCGAGCGACGCGACCATGGCAACACCAATGCCGAGCATGGTCAGCACCATCGCGGCGATCAGCCAGTGAAAAAACCGCATGGAACCTGGGAATTGCTGCGGGTTCGTTGCCACCTTGACGCTCACTTTCGCACGTCCGAAGGCGTGATCGCGCTCGGTTCCTTCTTCTCGCCCGCTCGCCTCGTAAACGATTGCGAATAAACCGCCGATCGAGCGCTGAGCAAAGGATCGTCGGACGGTGCGATCCCGGCCGGCAACACCAACGGATCGAAGTTGATGTCGCGACAGTTTCCAGGAGCCTCGGCCTCGACTTGGTCGATGATCAGCGTACCGGCATCGACGTGCTCCCGATCTTCCGGCCATGGGATCGTCGCATCGTCGGTAGGGTCGCCGGGTTGCCCAACCGTGAGGATCAGCCGCCACTGGACGGGCGCACTATGAATCCGCGCGATAAAATCGTCGAAGAGATAATTCTTGTCTGGATTGGCGGATTGAGCCTGATCTTCAGGTTTAAACGCATCCACCGGCACCAGCGACCATCGAACCGGCGTCGAGGTGCCGGCCGCGTTGACGAAACGGAACGCATTGAGGCCGTTGAAAGTGCTGTTGTCGAAGCCTGAGGAAAATGGTTTGGCTTTGATGATCGTTAGAGCCCGCGCACTCTCAGGATGGTCGGCGAAAAATGTCTTTAGCTTGTCGGGATCCGGCTTGCCCGTCGTCGGGTCCGGCTTCGATGCCAGCAATTGGTCATAGAATCCCTGAGCGGTTCTGACCGCGAAGGCGGGGATATCAACCATTGCCGTTCGCCACTCTTCCCCATTCGCTGGTGTGAAGGCGAGTCCCATCCCGCGCACGGACGCCGGAGTGTCGGACACGTAGGGGTTGCCACCGGGTAGCGAGACGCGGCCGATCACCGGCACGCGGCCGGGCTTGAACACGACAGCTTTCGACAAGCGCGCACCCTCGCCGTTGCTGTCGAAGTACCCGGTGATACACATGCCTTTGGCATGATTACGGCGGAAACCGGAGTGGATTCCGAAGACCTGCTGAAAACCGTTGACGAACCGCGCAGGTGTTAGTTCATGCGGACTGAACCAGCCCCCCAAATAGAGAAACCCTCCGACGACACATAGGATGACGACGCCGATGCCCGCCAATCGCGCCAGTGCGCTGGGTACGCTCAGGGGAGCTGGCTGATTTTCCGTCGATGGGGTCGCGTCACTTGGCAATTGCCCCCTCCAATGCCTGCTTACCTAGGCGACGATCCACATTTCCCGAGTAAGGTGCCGGGAAGCAGCGCTGGATCCCCGAGAGCGCCGAAGCTCCTGACAGCTCCTACTTCTGCCGGATTGCGCTTGAGTCCACAAGCAGGTCCTTCGCCGAAGTCACAGGGAGGTGCGAGACAATGGCCCAAAAAAGGCGCTAATTGGAGGAGACTACTGCGGTCTTCCGCATTCGCGATTGTTACCGGCGCAGATACAGCTTCAAGCGCGGCAACGTCGTATGCGGCGAGCCGCGCAGCATTCGAGAACGAGCTGCATGTCGGTGCGGGAATTGCGGAGGTCATCTTCGAGCGCGAGTTGAGTGATCCGAACCGCCGGATGACGTTGCGGGTTTATTCGGGGGAAAAGGCCACCAGAGTTTGGTTCAGGCAGATCGCGTGACTTGCGTCCGGGGGCTTCCTCGCGCTGTTCCAAAACAATCACCCGCTCCACCCGGATTCTGCGGATCTCGAAGCGCGGATAAATTTCAACGCCACCGAGTTCGACAAAGCTTTCTTCCAAGGGTGCTACCGGGCCACCGGGTCAGCAACAAAGCCGGTCGATAACCTTGAGGATGATGGGAGTGGTCTTTTCGAATGATTCGCGCCGGATGTATTCGTTAGGTTGATGGGCTTGCTCGAGATCGCCCGGCCCGCAGATCAGTGAATTGATTTCTGCGCGAGCGAAGAATCCTCCGTCGGTTCCGAACAGCACGCCGCCCGAGTCGTGGGTACCAGTCGCTTCCAGCAGGGCGGCCTCCAGCGGAGTTCCACGCGGGGAATTGAGCGGCGGAGTAACCACCGGAGAGGTCAATTCTATTTCCGCATTGTGATTGCGCGAGGCGTAGTCGTGCAATGAGACGCTTTCAATTCGGCGCTGCACCTCGCGATACAACTCCGTCGGGTCGACGTCCGGCAGTGTGCGGTAGCTCAGTTTCAGCACGCACTGCTCGGCGATCATGTTTACGGCCATGCCGCCGCTTATGGTGCCGAAGTTCAGAACGTCGTGGGGAGCGTCGGGGAAGATTTTCGTCTGCTCGGGGCGCGGGCTGGATCTACGCTGCTCCTGGATCTGGCCGATCACTTCGATGACTTTACCCATCACCGCGATGGCGTTGACGCCCGTCGCCGGCGCACCGCTGTGTCCGCCGCGGCCGCGTACGATCACATCGAACAGCACGATGCTTTTGTGGGCGTGGCTCACCTGCCAGGAAGTTGGTTCTCCGATCCAGGCGATGCGCGGAACCGGGGTCTCGCCGAGTATCGACTTGAGCGCGGGCCCAACCTGTGCGGCGCCCAGACATCCAACCTCCTCATCGGCGGTGAACACGAACACGAGCGGTCGCCTAAGCCGTGAAAGGTCAATTCGTGCAGCAGCATCCAAACACGCGGCGATGAAGCCCTTCATATCGGAGGTTCCGCGCCCGTAGAGCCGGTCGCCGGCGTCCTCCAGTTTCAGTGCGCTCCGGGTCCATCCTGGCTGTCCTTCGAAGGGGACGGTATCGATGTGTCCAGAAATAATCAGACCGTCCGTGCGCGAAGGTCCGACCCAAGCAACCAGGTTGGATTGCGGAACTCCCTCGACTTCAATCCTCTGCTGCTCGACCTTGAACCTGAGGCCCTCTAACTGGGTGGCCAAGTAGTCGATCGCGACCAAATCGCTGTTCGTACTGACGGTATCGAACCCGATTAAGCGACGGGTAACGTCGTAGAGGTAACTGGCCACTTCCTCACTCCAAGACCGACTCTACCACGGCCCACGGCAACGGGGATTGAGTCAGGTTCGTGGTTTCTTCGCCCGACAAAAAAGGACTTGGGGGTTACCTGCGAGCGCCGGGATGCGCTATCAGCTACAATGACCGACCGAGGATTCGCTGGATGCCGAATGAGGGCACGACGACCGTCGTCACGGACGATTCGCAATCAATACCACTTCAGTCGCAGGGCAATAGCGTGGCAAGTTCCACCTTAAGCGTGCCCTCTAAAGAGGTCCCGCTTCGGCCGGCTACGGAGGTTTCACGACCCGTCAAGGGGGAAGCCACCGAGCTTAGCGCGCCGGAACTCCTCCTGAATCGCGAGCTAACCTGGCTTGCGTTCAATCGCCGGGTGTTTGAGGAAGCGCTCGACCAGCACAATCCTCTGCTGGAGCGCGTCAAGTTCCTCGCCATTACCGCCTCCAATCTCGACGAGTTCTTCATGAAACGAATCGGCGGTTTGAAGCAGCAGGTCGTCGCGGGCTTACAGGAGCTCACGGTTGATGGCCGTACTCCACAACAACAGATCGACGAATGCCTCGCCGAAATTCGCGATTTCGAACCGCGCCAGCGAGCGTTGCTGCCGGCGCTCTTGGAGGAGCTCAAGAAGAACGATGTCCAGGTACTCTCTTTCGACCAATTAACCGGTGAAGAGCGAGTCGCGATTCGCGACTACTACTTTCGTAACATCTTTCCCCTGGTGACGCCGCAAGCTCTGGACCCCGCCCATCCGTTCCCGTTTATTTCGAACTTGTCGCTCAATCTGCTGGTGACCCTGCGCTCGCCGGATGATATCGAGCCTTCACTGGCACGAGTGAAAGTCCCGGTCGGGCTGGGTATTCCCCGCTTCCTGCGAGTCGACGGCACCAATCGTTTTGTCCCGCTCGAAGACGTCATCGCGCACACCCTCGACCTGCTGTTTCCGGGCGTAACGATCGAGTCGTACGAGTTCTTCCGGGTCACGCGCAACGCGAACACGGAGCGGGACGAAGACGAGGCCGACGACCTGCTAGCCCTGATCGAGTCGGAGCTGCGGGATCGCAGGTTTGCACCGATCGTAAGAATCGAGGTGGCGCGCGGCATCAACCCGGTGCATCGCGGGATGCTGGCTGCCGAATTGGGCCTCCACGAACTGCGTGACGTGTTCGAGGTGGACGGGATGCTCGCGATTCGCGATCTGATGGAACTGGTGGCGGTGGACAATCCGGCGCTGCACGATCCGCCGCATCATCCGGTCGACCATCCGCGGCTGACCCCCTCGCGAAACATCTTCCACGTGATTCGCGAAGCGGGTTCCGTGCTGCTCATGCATCCCTACGAATCGTTTTCGACCTCGGTCGGACGCTTCCTGCGCGAAGCGAGCGAGGATCCGAAGGTGCGCGCAATCAAGATGACGCTGTACCGGACTTCGCGTGATTCGGAGATCATCGACTATTTGTGCGACGCCGCGCGCAATGGCAAGCAGGTTGCGGTGGTGGTCGAACTGAAAGCGCGTTTCGACGAGGCAGCCAATATTCAGTTCGCATCACAGCTCGAGGACTACGGAATTCACGTGACCTATGGCGTGGTGGGTTTTAAGACCCACAGCAAGGTCATTCTGGTAGTGCGCCAGGATTACAATGGACTGCGCCGCTACGCGCATATCGGGACTGGCAACTACCATCCGGGGACCGCGCGTCTTTATGCAGATTTCGGGCTGCTCACCTGCGAGGACACGATCGGACAGGACCTGACCCAGCTCTTCAACTATCTGACTACCGGGTACTACGGAAACCGTTCGTACAAGAGAATTCTGCCGGCGCCTCGATTCCTGAAGAAAGCGTTGCTGGAAAAAATCGAGCGTGAAGCGAAACTGCATTCGACCTCGTCCCCGGGCCTGATCCAGATTAAGATGAACGCGCTCGAGGACGCAGATATCACCCTCGCGCTGTATCGGGCCTCGAGAGCCGGGGTAAAAATCGAATTGGTGGTGCGCGACACGTGCCGGCTGCGGCCCGGGGTCCCGGGGCTGTCGGAGAATGTCCGGGTCGTAAGTGTGGTAGGGCGCTTTCTGGAGCACGGGCGTATCTTCTATTTCCGCAACGGGGGCAACGAAGAGTATTTCATCGGCTCGGCCGATTGCATGAAACGCAACCTCGAGAGCCGCGTGGAAGTGGTCGCGCCGGTGGAGGATCCCGCGTTGCGCAAGGAACTCCGGACGGTGCTGGATCTGCAACTCAAGCCGAACCATGCGACGTGGGAAATGCACGCCGATGCGACCTATACGCGAACGGTGGCAGGCGATTGGCAGAACAACTGCCAGCAGGCGCTTATCGATCTGGTCACCAATCGCGAGAAGGAAGCGAGCAAGGTGCGCCGGAGACGGCGGCGGGGGTTCGCACGGCGCTCAGTGAAATAAATCCGCCCCTTTCGCAGCAACGGAGATCGAATCTTACCTCCCCAGGAACTCGCGCAATTGTTCTGCTAGTTCCTGAGGTTTTTCCTCGGGTATGAAGTGACCGCACTCGGCGATCGCTCCGCCCTCGGCGCGGTTCGCGACTCTTCGCAGTGACTGGACCACGAGCTCGCCGCGTCCGCGCAGACCGCCGCCCCCAAGCCCAAGCGTCGGCATCGGAAGTTTAAATCCGTTCGCAAGCGTCGCGCGATTGTCCTCGATGTCGCGCGACATCGCCCGATAGTAATTGAACCCCGCGCGCATCGCTCCCGGCTGCGAGTAGGTGCGGACGTATTCGGCGACGTCGGCATCGCTGAAGGTACCGGCCTGGTCGGCGCCGTTCATAAAGAAAAATTCCAGGTAGGTTCGCTCGCGGCCAACTGTCAACGCTTCGGGGAGGTCGGGCACCTGATGGAAGAGATGGTGCCACCGAGTCGCACCTCGCGGGTCGATGGGGCTGCCATCGCCTGGGGCGCGATCACCCGGTACCGGCACATCGAGCATGACCAGGTGAGTGACCGCCTCGGGGTGATCTGCGCTGAGACGGAATGCGACGGGTGCGCCCCAATCGTGGCCGACGACGATGAAACGTTGGTGGGCAAGATGATTGTGCATCAGTTCCCACACGTCGTTGGCCACGGTCTTCTTATCGTAGCCGGTGGAGGGACGCGACGAATCACCGAGACCACGCAGATCCGGAGCTACCATCGCAAAACGATCCGCAAGCAAGGGGATCAAGCGGCGCCACTCGTACCAGGTCTGCGGCCATCCGTGCAGCAGCACCATTGGAGTGCCGCGGCCGGCGGTGACGTAGTGCAGGCGAAGACCTTTGAGGTTTGCGTAGTGATGTTCGAACTGGAAGTCGCCCATGCTGATCGCTCCTGGAGAGCCGCTGCGATTCTAGGGCATGGGGAGACACACCGAAAGAAGCTCATTGGGCGCTGAACATTTTCATTACCTCGGGATGCGGGATCGGAGGGTTTGAGGTGAACGCATCGTAGGTGCCGGTGGTAAGGAGCTCCTGGGCGATTTTCCTTGCTAATGACAGGGCGGCAAATGCAGCGGCGCCACCGATGCTGAGGCGCGCGACTCCGAGACCCTGGAGCTCTGGCGCGGGAGGCAGACCAGGGGCGAGCATCACGTTCAGCGGCAAGGGAGACTCCTTTGCTATGCGCCTGATGGTTGCCGAGTCCGTCACTCCAGGGACAAAAGCACCGTCCGCGCCCGCGGTGGCGTAGGTTTTGATGCGGCGGATGGTTTCATCGAAACGGCCGTCTTCTGCGCCCAGGCGGCGCAGATACACATCGGTGCGGGCATTGACAAAAAATCGGAGGCCGATTCTATTCGCCAACTCGCGGACACCCTTGATTTTGTCAGCGAGGACAACCGGCGGCTCCGTCGCGTCCTCGATGTTCATGCCGATCGCGCCCGCGTCGACGACGGCGCGCACGGTTTCACAGACGTCGGCCGCGGTGCTTCCATAGCCGGTTTCGAGGTCAACGGTGAGCGGAACGTTGACCACGCGCGTGACGCGACGGACTGCATCGAAGAGACGGTCGCGCGTGATGTGCTGGCCATCGGGGTAGCCGTTTGCGGCGGCGAGTCCGGAGCTGGTGGTGGCAACGGCGGGGGCGCCTGCGAGTTCGAAGACTCGGGCACTGGCAGCGTCCCAGCAATTGAGGAGAACGAGAATTTTGCTCGCATGATGAAGTTGCTGGAATGCTTGGGCTTTTGCGATTTGGGATTGGTTCATGGTTCGGCTCCTGGTTCCTTAATTCGGTGGTCATGGTCAATCGATGAGAACCCCGGTGAAACGCGGATGTGAGAACGGGAAGATTCTTAAATGCCTAGAGGACGCTCTGCCAAGAAATTCGGCTCAGCGGCTCGCCTGGTTCGGCCGCTCGTACCGTAAACACCGGGGGTCATCTGGGCTAGGAGGCGGGGGCGAGAACGCCACCGCAGTTTGGACAGGTTTGATTCATGGCGCTCGCGCAGTCTGGGCAGAAAGTGCACTGGAACGAGCAGACGTGCGCGTCTGAGCGGACCGGTAGAGGTTTGCCACACTTCTCGCAGCTTTCTTTTGCGGTGGTCATCAGGCGCAGTAGTCCGCCATTCTCTTCCTCGCGGGTGGCGGCCTTGAGGAGAGCTTCGCGAGCTTTGAAGTTCTGCTCGTGGGCAGCCCACGCACGATAGAGTCCGGCACCGGTCGATTCCAGCCGGCCGAGCAGGGCCATTTGCTCGTGGCGAGAGAGGCCCGCGAACAGTGACGCCATGACCTGTTCCGGCGAGGTGTCGAGTTTGCCCAATGGTCGTTCCCCTTTCGCTACGATCTTGCTTCGAGCACCATCTGTGTCTGCGTGACAATCGCAAGCAGGCGTCCATCCGCAGCAGTGACCCGCGTCTGCCACACCATGGTGCGCCGACCGCGATGAATCGCGGCGCATTCCGCTCTCACGGTGGTTCCCACCGGAGCAGGAGCGAGAAAATTGGTTTTGGACTCGATGGTAGTGGTGCCCTGCCCGTCTTTCAGATTGACGAGAGTCGCGTACGCGCCGAGCGTGTCCGCCAGCGCCATGAGTGCGCCGCCATGCAACACCTCGGGGTTGGTGCACAACTCCTTGCGCACCAGCAATTCCGCGGTCACCCGCTCGGGTGACGCGCCAAGGAACTTGACGCCGAGTAGTTCAGAGAAGGGCAGCGGATTGTTCTGGATACTGGTCAACTCATCCATCGCATAAGCTCCAGTTTACATAGCCTGACAAAGGTGAAGCATTGGCGGCAACCGGCTCTCTTACGTGCGAGGTAATCATTAGTATCCGGTTCAGCCGCTCTTAAGCGCCTTTCGCACCGGATGATCGGGCGGCAGGGTGCAGAGGCCGTCGCTCTCGATCTTCAGTGCGCAATTGAAGCGCGCGCGGAAATTCTCGAGCGCGATTGCCTGAGTCAATTCGACCACCTGCTCATCGCTGAACTGCGCGCGGACCTCGGCGAACACCTCATCGGAAACCTCCGCAGGCGTACGGGTCATTCCCTCGGCATAGCGCAACAGCGCTTTTTCCCGCCGATCGAAGCTCAGACTCGTCTCGAAATCAGCGAGCGCTTCGAGCTGCTGGTCGGTGATGCCCGCGTCTCTGCCCACGGCAGAGTTAATGTCGACTCAGAAAGGACATCCGATCATCTGCGCGGTGCGCACGAAAGCGAGCGTCTTGAGGCGGCCGTCCACCACGGTGGATGCGGCAACCGCCTGATTCAGCCGACCTGAGGCCAGAAAAATCTCCGGACGATGCGCCATCACCAGATTGGGCGTGATGACTCGGCCAAACAACTCGATGCTTTTCTGGAAGGCCGCTCTTACACTGTCCGGTGCGAGCTCAGGATCGATTCCTTTGATTCGCATGATTTCAACCACCCTGAAGTCTGCCTTTCCAATTGATACACCGATGCGCAGGATGAGTGGACCGTTAACCTTAGCTCCCTCCTGCCGTTGGGAGAGAATCTGGTCGAAAGGCTCCCGCCGCAAGCTTACCAGGTGTCGATGCAGGGTCGCTTTTTACCGCTGCGGGGTGGGGGCGGCGGCGCTGATTGCAGAGCCGTCATGATCCACTTGCGCGACTCGAGCGGATCGATGACGTCATCGATTTCGAAGGTCGAGGCAGTGTTGACCGCCTTACCGTGCTTGTACATCCGATCGACCATCTCGTCGAACAGCGCCTTGCGCTGGTCGGGATCCTCGACCGCGGCGAGTTCCTTGCGATAACCGAGTTTGACCGCGCCCTCGAGCCCCATACCGCCGAATTCTCCGGTCGGCCACGCGACCGTGAACAAGGGCGCCTTGAAGCTGCCGCCCGCCATGGCCTGGGCGCCGAGTCCGTAACCCTTGCGCAGCACGATGGTGAAAAACGGGACCGTCAGGCTCGCACCGACAACGAACATTCGCGAGGCGTGGCGCACCAAACCGGTTTTTTCGATTTCCGGTCCGACCATGATTCCGGGCGTGTCGCACAGGAACAGAATCGGGATGTCGTAGGCATCGCAGAGCTGCATGAAGCGCGCCGCCTTGTCGGCGCCGTTGCTTTCGATCGCGCCGGCGAGATAGGTGGGGTTGTTCGCGATTACGCCGAGCGGCCGTCCCTCGATTCTGACCAGCGCGGTGACCATCCCGTGCCCGAAGTGACGCCGGACCTCGAGAACCGAGCCGGTGTCGGCCAGCGTCTCGATCACTTTGCGGACGTCGTAGATGCGAAGGCGATTCTCCGGAATGAGTCCGCGGAGCAGTCTTTGATCGGCGCAGCTCCAGCCCTCGATCGATCCTTGGAAATAAGAGAGATACTTGCGCGCGACCTGAACCGCTTCGCGCTCGTTCTCGACCGGAAGGTCGATGACCCCGTTCCGGACCTGCACCTCGACGGGACCGACTTCCTCGGGACGGAAGATGCCGAGCCCTCCGCCCTCGATCATCGCGGGACCGCCCATCCCGATATTGGAATTGCGCGTTGCGATCACCACGTCGCAGCATCCGAGGATCGCCGCATTTCCCGCGAAACATCTGCCGGAGTTGATGCCGACCATAGGGACCAGTCCACTGAGCTTGCCCCAATAAGCAAACGCCATGCAGTCGAGCCCGGCCACCCCGACGCCATCGGTATCGCCGGGGCGGCCGCCCCCGCCTTCTGTGAAGAAGACCACCGGGAGCCGCGATTTCATCGCGATTTCGAACATTCGATCTTTCTTGCGATGGTTCTGCTGACCCTGAGTTCCCGCGAGCACCGTATAGTCGTAGGACATCACGATGCATTGCGCGCGCGAGTCTTCGAACAGGTCCCCATTGATACGTCCGATGCCCGCGAGCATCCCGTCAGCGGGCGTGTTCTTGACCAGGTCCTCGACGGTTCGGCGCCGGCGTTGGGCCGCGATAACGATTGGGCCATATTCGACGAAGGTTCCGGAGTCGCACAGGTCGGTGACGTTCTCGCGAGCGGTGCGCTGGTCGGTCTTGCGCCGGCGCGCGACCGCGTCGGGCCGCGACTCATCCATGCCGAGGAGATGCCGCTCGTGCACTTCTGACAAGTCGGCACGGATGTGATCGAGGTCGATTTGCTTCTGCTCTGCCGCCGCGGAGACCTGAACCTCCGCTTCCTCGATGAGTGCGAGCGGGTGACCTTCGAAGATGGCATCGCCGACCGCGACCAAAATCTGGCGCACCGCACCACTGACCTCAGCTCGAATCACATGCTCCATCTTCATCGCTTCCATGACGAACAGCTGCTGCTCCCTGTGCACGAGATCGCCCTCCATGACATCGATGGAAACGATGGTCCCCTGCATCGGTGCCGAGATCGCGACCATCCCCGCCGGGACCGCGATGTCGTTGCGGGGAGCGGCGGCGAGCGGAGCATCCTGCCCGACTACGGCGGTTTCGCCCGACTTACCGTGATGGAGCACGGCGAGCGGATCGCGGGTATCGATTCTGGCACCCGCGAGCCGCGGAGCGGCGCCGCGTTCGAAGAATAGGCGGCGATGAACAGAACCCGACGTGCCGTTCAGTTGCGCGATGTGATCGTCGATGAACCGTGTGTACAGACGGTTCGCCGCAAAATCCGGATGACTGAGCAAGCTCTGCAGGAAGCCCAGGCTGGTGGATACCCCTTCGACCTTAAACTCGCAGAGTGCACGATAGGCTCGCTTCACCACGTCGGAAAAATCGGGCGATGGCGAATGGGCGATCAGCTTCGCGAGCAAAGAATCGAAGTTCGAATTGGTCGTGTAGCCGACATAGGCGAAGGTATCGACGCGAAGGCCGGGACCCGAAGGCGGCTCGAATGCAGTGAGCGTTCCGCCGGAGGGCTTGGCGGTCCCGTCGGGTCGCATCGATTCCATGTTGATGCGCGTCTGAATTGCAAATCCGCGCGGCTTGGGGACGTTTTTCTGCTCCAGGCCAAGCTGCGCTAGAGATTTTCCGGCCGCAAGCTGAAACTGCGATTGCACAAGGTCGACGCCCGTGACTTGCTCGGTTACCGTGTGTTCTACCTGCAGGCGCGCATTGGCTTCGATGAAGGCGAAGGATCCACCGCCGTCGACGGTCGCATCGATCAGAAACTCGAAGGTACCAAGATTGTTGTAGTGACCTTCCTTGGCAAGCTTCAGCGCGGCAGAGATGATTTCATCGCGCAGCATGGGAGCGAGGCTCGGGCTTGGCGCGATTTCGACGATCTTCTGGTTCTGACGCTGCACGCTGCATTCGCGCTCCCAGAGGTGGCTCACGTGACCGGCGTTGTCACCCAGAATCTGAACCTCGATATGGCGCGCACGCGGCATCAGCTGCTCGACGTAGACATCTCCAATGCCGAATGCCGCGCGTGCCTCGGACTGGCAGCGTTTGAAAGCCTCGTCGATATCTTCGGCGCGATGAACCGCGCGGATGCCGCGGCCCCCGCCACCGGCAACCGCCTTGATCATGATGGACGCGTCCGGGCCGAGTGACCCGAAAAAGGTCTTGGCCTCGCTGAGGGTTGTCGCGCCCGCGGTACCGCGCAGCAGCGGAATGCCCGCGTGGTCGGCGAGGGTGCGCGCCCGGACTTTGTCACCGAACAGGTCGAGGACTTCGGGGCGCGGACCGATGAAAGTGATTCCGGCTTCGGAGCATCGACGTGCGAAGGCGCCATTCTCGCTCAGAAATCCGTAGCCAGGATGGATCGCGTCGCATTTGGCGGCCTGAGCGACCGCGATTAGCTGCTCGATATCAAGGTAAGCCGCGGCACCTTTGCCCCGCAGCGCGCGCGCATCATCGGCCTTTCGCGTGTGCAGTGATTGAGCATCATCCTCTGAAAAAACCGCGACAGTGGAAATGCCCAGTTCTGCTGCGGCGCGCATGACACGAATCGCAATTTCGCCACGATTGGCGACCAGCAGGTTCTTCGAAAGCATGAATTAGGCTTACTCTCCCCTTAGCGAACGCATCGAACGGCAAATGTCTTCACCTGATCTATCAGATAAAAGCAAAGTCTTGTGGCATTGTGGAAGTGCAGTGAGGGGCTCCCAACCCCACGCCGAATAGGAGAGCGGCTGGAAGTGCGACTCAACCAGACCCCCTCGAGCCCAGCCAGCGCAGGAAGATCGCGCTGTCTGGGGACCCATTGGTGGTACCCTTTCTTTCCCCGACCACGAGTTAGAGGGTAGCTTGAACCGCCGCCGATGCCTTCGGACACAAACGCTGCCTGGCCTCCAACCGTAAACTCGCCATCGGCGGCGGGTGCGGCATTCTTACGGCGCGACCTTGCATCCCGCGCGGTCGCGATCGCCATGATTACGGCGCTCAGCGTGATCCAGCTCTGCGGGCTGACCCGCTATTTTCCGATCGATTCCTGGACCGACCGGCATCCATTTTTCACCAACAGCTACGCACTCCATTTTGCGCGCAGCTTGTTGAGCTCCAGGGCGATGGCGCGGCACCTCAGGCTGTGGAGCTACAGCCCCTTCTTGATGGCGGGCTATCCGGCCGGGACGCGAACCGAGCCAATAGGCGACGCAGTCGCGCTGTGGTTTTGGTTGTGTAGCGGTCTTTCAACGGTCCGATGGGTAGGCCGGGCTGCTGTCCTCTACAAAATGTTCGTGGTCGGAATATTGGTATGCGTTCCCGCTGCGGCCGCTTCGACGGCGATCTGGCTCGGCTTCGATTGGAGCATCGCGACGATCTCGGCGGCGCTCGGTGTATTTGGAACATTCAATTACCCGGGACTGATGATGCTTCGGGCCGGAATGTTCGCGTTCTTCGCGGCCGCTTTCCTGTGTGCGGCGTGGAGCGCGCTGCTCTACCATTCGCTTGAGAGGGGTCCGGCGCATCGCGCGGCGGTCGCGATAAGTGGCGGGCTGCTCACCTATCTCCATCCCCTGACCGCGCTTCTGCTGATTCCGGCCTCGATTGGGTGCCTTGCGGAATGCCGAACCCGTAAGCGTCTGTTGTCACTGGCCGCCACGCTGGCGGCGGCACTCGCGATTTCGCTTGGCTGGCTATGGCCGCTCCTGATGACCTGGGATCTCGGCGTTCATTTCGCCCATTGGTGGAGAACCTCAGGAACAGTGAGGGGTAGCCTGGCGGCGTTTTTTCGCTGGCGCTTGCCGTTTCCACCCATAGCAGTCGCCGCCGCCGCAACGTACGGCGGAGTGCGCGCGCCGTTGCGCAAGCGTTTCCTTAGTCTGTGGCTCGCTGCGATTCTGAGTTTTGGCGTGCTTGCTTACTTTGGATCGGAGCTAGGAGCCCTCGCGAACCTGGAGCCGGGACGATTCGAAGTGCCTTTTTTCTCGTTCGCGGCACCCCTGGCCGCCTATGGTATCCGCGACGGGTGGCACTGGCTCGGACAACTTCGGACCCCGATGCGCCAGCTGAGCAAATCATTGGCAATCGTGGTGGTAGTGTTCTTCGCGCTAGTCTCCGTCGCGTCGCTGTGGCTCGAGACAGCGGCGCATGGACCTATAACCACCACGCTTCCGGATCAGGCCCAAGAAATCTGGCAATGGATGGAGACGTCCGAGCATGATTCGCGAATGGTGATGGAGTCGGGATGGACTGTCGATGAGAATGGCGGGGTTGTGGCACCCTATTTCAACAGCGATATCGGCATGCTGTGGGCAATCGAGAGCAATCGGGAACTCATCGGTGCGTCGCCCAGCGAAGGTTTTACCGCGTTCAGCTTTACCGACCTGGGCAACGGAGTCGCGTTTGGCAAGCCGCTGTCCAGCTTGAGCCCGGCTCAGTTTCGCGCCGAACTCGAAACTTACAATGTAGGCTCCCTGATCGCCTGGTCGGCCGAGGCAAAGGAATACCTCGATCGAGTTGATGGGCTGGTACCGCTGCAAAGAAGCGACCCATATATGCTCTACGGGGTCGCCGGCAGCCACACATTTCTGATGTCAGGAAAGGCAGGTTCCGTTAGTGCGGATCAGGATTGCATTCGGATCAAAGCCGCGGACCCGGGGCGGCTGATTTTGAAATACCACTACTTCAAGACGCTACGCACTGACCCGCCGATCGCCATGAGCGCAGCGCCGATCGCCAATGGTGACCCGATTCCCTTCATCGCGATCGATAACGACGTCAGGCGCGATATACGAGTTTACAATGCTGGCTTTAGCGGCTGGGGTAGTGCGGCGGATGCCTGTCATTAAGCAGGTCGGTGGGGGTGCGACTCAACCTCGCCGCTGCGAATCGTCATAAAGTAGCCGCGGGCGCGGCTAATCGTAAGACCTAGGTCGGCGAGAAACGGGGGGTCAGCCAAGAGCACCTTGTCGGCTAAAGCAAACGTCAACCGCTCGAACAGTTGGCAGGGCCGTGCGCAACGCGCGAGTCCGTGTGCGGACTCCCGCGACTTCGCTTACAGCGAGCAGCACACAGTGAGAACCGGCCGCTTAGGGTTGCCAAACGGGGGTGCCGGTTCGAAGCCTATCACTCGCTTCAATGAAATCTCGGGAAACTCACAAAATGAAGGTGTTGGTGGGACTTACAGTTCCAGCTATGGGGCTTGCGCA
>DASXMJ010000095.1 GCA_036495685.1 Candidatus Binataceae bacterium
GAATCGGTGACTAGCCGCACCGGCAGTTCCCCGCGCGCGTAGGTCTCGGCAAAGCGACGAAGCTCCTCCGGATCCATCCCGGCCGCGGTAAACAGCGGCGTCGGGGGCTGCGCTGCCATCAGCGAAATCATCGCCGCGAGCAGCGGCTTTATGGCCTCGCGCGCTGCGCGTTCGTCTTCCGAAATCGAGGTGAGCAGGAAGGCGCCCAACTCAAGTTTCCCGCCACGGCCCGCGGTCTGCGCGGCCGCGTGGATTTTCTCGGCCGCAAACCGTGCGTAGGCAGGACTGGTCAGGGCGGAGAGCATCACTCCGTCCGCGATTCGCCCCGCCATTGCCAGATTTCGGGCGCCCAGCACGCCAAGATAAATCGGAATCTCGGCTTGCGACGATTTAAACGACAGTCCGATCCGGTCGGTACGAAAGACCTTGCCGGCAAAGGTGACCTTCTCGCCGCGTAGCAGGCGCCGGATTACCTCGACGGCTTCCTCGATCGCGGCCCCTGGCGTCGGAGAGCCAAGTCCCATCTGATCGATCCAGGCCTTCACGCCAGCGCCGATTCCGAGAATAGCCCGCGCCGGCGCAAGTTCGGTAAGCGCCGCAAATTCCATCCCGATCAGCGCCGGATGGCGGGTGAAAGGATTCACCACACCAAGCCCAATCCGAATGCGGCTGGTCGAACACGCGAGCGCCGAGGCGATGGTAAAAGCGCCGCGAAAAAAGTAGTCCTCGGGCACCCAACACGCGGCAAAGCCCAATTCCTCGGCCAGACGCGCGTACTCGATTTGCCTACGCGCATCCGCATTTTCAAAGCCGATGCCGAATTGCAGGGCGCCGCTCATTTGCCGCGTGTCGCGAAAGTGTCGCCGAACGGAACGCGCGGCTCGTTTTCCGCCGCGGTCGGGGAACAATGGAAGTGCCACATCCTCCAGGCCCGATTCCCGACACCGTCGTCGCGTTGATAGATCTCGGTGGAACGAATGCGAAAGGGCGTGGCCGGAACCCCCGGGACTGCCTGTCCGCCTTTCGCTTCGATGCGCACGATATTCTCACAGGCCAGCCATGCCATGTCGCTGCCAATCTCCAGGCGCAGGCGAATTGGCTCGGAGATCTCGGGAATTGCGACGTTACCCTTCAGCGCTTCCCAGAGCCTGGTTTTTTCCTCCAGGCCGTAGTACGGGTGCCCGTTCAGGTTGTACTGGAGATAGCGCTCACCGGCGAATACCGAGCGCATCTTCGGAATGTCGAACGTAAAGTTCGACTCCCACCACCAGCGGTGGAGCCGCAGAATCTCCTCGCGATCGGCTTCGAGCGACATGACGCACCTCAGCGACGGATGGTCCGAGCCCTACCACCTTTTTCGACGCGACGTCCATGATCGCCGCTCGCCCCAGGGTTTCCACTTCGCTGGGGTGGCGGTAGGTTAACCATCATGGAAAAACGCAAACTCGGAAGTCAGGGGCTGCTCGTATCGGCCATGGGACTCGGATGCATGGGTATGTCGCAGGCGTATGGAGTTCCCGATGAAGCCGAATCGGTCGCGACCCTCAATCGGGCAATCGAACTTGGCATCGACTTCTTCGATACCGCGGACGTGTACGGGAACCACCGCAATGAAGAGCTGGTCGGCAGAGTACTAAAGCCGTATCGGGATCGAATCATAATCGCGACCAAGTTCGGCAATGTCTTCGGGCCGGGAGGCCAGCGCAGCGTCAACGGGCGCCCCGAGTACGTGCATTCGGCGTGCGACGGGTCACTGCAGCGACTCGGGGTCGATCATATCGATCTCTATTACCAGCATCGCGTAGATCCCAAGGTGCCAATCGAGGAGACGGTGGGTGCTATGGCCGACCTGGTTCGGCAGGGCAAGGTGCGCTACCTGGGAATGTCGGAAGCATCCGCGGCAACGATCCGCCGCGCGCACAAAGTCCATCCCATCACCGCGTTGCAGTCGGAGTATTCGTTATGGACTCGCGACTACGAGGACGACGTCATTCCCACCCTGCGCGAATTGGGAATCGGGTTTGTCCCTTTTAGTCCGCTGGGACGAGGAATGCTCAGCGCAAAGATTCGCTCGACTGACGAATTCGGTGAGGGCGACATGCGCGCGCGAATATCGCCGCGGTTCGAGCGCGAGAACTTCGAGCGCAACCTGCGGGTAGTCGATCGGCTCAAGCAAATCGCCGACGAGAAAAAGATCACGCCGAGCCAACTGGCGCTCGCGTGGGTGCTTGCGCAAGGCCCCGATATGGCACCGATTCCGGGAACCAAACGGCGCAAGTATCTGGAAGAGAATGCGGCCGCGGCCAGTGTTCAGCTTACTACGAGCGATCTCGCGCGAATCGAGGAAGTCGCACCAAAGGGTTTCGCGGCGGGTGCACGCTATTACGACATGCGACCGGTGAACATCTGAGAGGTCCGACCAGGTTTGCGGGCTTCACCCCAGACCCGTAAGACCGCCCTCAACCGGGGGGAGCGCACCTGGTAGCGCCTGCCTCGGGCGGGTAGATGGATCGAATTGATTAAAGTACCTTCTCATATCCCAAAGGCGCGTCATTTTCGAAATAGCGCAGTCCTAATTCGCTATTTTTGACTTGAACCGGATTGGCGCTGCCCTCATAATTTGTTCAGCAACCTGGACCGTGGCGCCCAGGGTCTGGAGGTAGGGAGCGAAAGACACACGGCAGTTAGAGAGTAGCGCCAGGACTCACCTTGGTGAGTTGACGAGGTGGAAGCTAATCGAGACATTCGGCGGATGGCTTCCCGGTTCCACGATCGTTAGAGGCGAACAAACCGAGCGGGCGACCGCGCGACAAAAATCGCTTCGAGTGGCGGAACGAGAGTTCCGATCTTCTTTCAAACTCTCTCTACTTTGTTCATTCATCTCCCGCGGGTCGAACCCGGTGGTTTGACTCATCCAAGGGGCCGGTCCAGCGACCGCGCGATGGGCGCGCGGCCGACAACAGCTCGTTGCCAAAGGCAAGACGGCGGTCTGTACCGAGAGTACAAAAGCCGAACTCGCCAGCGGCCCGGGACGTCAGGGAGATAGAAAATCATGTGTGGAATAATGGGCTATGTTGGAGCAGGCGAGGCCTGCCCGATTCTGATCGGTGGTCTCCGGCGGCTGGAATATCGCGGCTACGATTCTGCCGGTGTCGCAACCCTTTATCAGAACGGCAGACTCGAGATTCGGCGGGCCAAGGGCAAGCTCGACAACCTATGTGAGATGCTGGCCAGCGCGCCGCTTGGCGGGCGGATCGGCATCGGGCATACGCGGTGGGCGACCCATGGCCGGCCCTCTGACGAAAACGCGCATCCGCACAAGGCCGGTCCCGTCGCGGTGATCCACAATGGCATCGTGGAGAACTACCTCGACTTGCGCGCCCAACTCCTTGCGCGCGGTCACACCCTCAAGTCGGAAACCGATACCGAGCTGATTTCGCACCTGGTCGAGGAGCGCCTCAAGGAGGGAGTAGGACTCACCGAGGCGGTGCGCCGTGCGGTAGGCGACCTGCGCGGCTCGTTTTCCATCGTGGCGCTCTCCGAAACCGATCCCGACAAACTGGTCGCGGCCAAGACCGCCACTCCCTTGGTTATCGGACTCGGCGATGGCGAAAATTTCGTCGCCTCGGATATTCCCGCAATCCTCGAACACACGCGCATGACCATGGTGCTCGATGATGGCGAATTGGCAGAGGTTACTTCAGCCGGCGCCAAAGTGATGAAGTTCGACGGTACCCCGGTCGAGCGCGCCGCGCGGAGAATCGAGTGGGACAGCGTCGCCGCAACCAAGGGCGGCTTCCCGCACTATCTGCGCAAGGAAATCGCCGAGCAGCCGCAGTCCTGGATCGATACGATGTCGGGACGGGCCACCGCAGGCCTCTCGGAGGTGAGATTCGAGGGTGAATTGCTGCCGGCAACCGGACCGGAGGCTATCAGCCGCATCGTGATGCTGGGAGCCGGAGCCTCGTGGATCACGGCGCAGATCGGAAAATTCATCATCGAGGATCTGACCGGCATTCCGGTCGAAGTCGACTACTCGTCGGAGTTTCGCTATCGGCGGCCGCCCATCGACCAACACACGGTGATTATCGCCGTGTCGCAGTCCGGCGAGACCGCGGACACGCTGGCAGCGATGGAGGAAGGGCGGCGCACGGGATCACACCTTATTGCCCTGACCAACACCGTGGATTCCTCGATCGCGCGCAAGGCTGACGCGCAGATTTACACGCGCTGCGGTCCCGAGATAAGCGTGACGACCACCAAGTGTTTCACTACGCAACTGGAGTCCTACTACCTGTTCGCGATTCATCTGGCATCGCGGCTCAAACGGGTAAGCGCGATGCAGGCCGAAGAGCTGCTCGCACCCGCGTTCTCGATACCGGGAAAGATCGAAGAAATCTTCAAACTTGAGCCGCAGATCGAGCGAATCGCGCGAGAGTACGCCGGGGCGAGTGATTTTCTGTACCTCGGGCGAGGCATCAACTATCCGGTTGCACTGGAAGGCGCACTCAAGCTCAAGGAGATTTCCTATATCCACGCCGAAGGTTATTCCGCGGGCGAGATGAAGCACGGACCGATCGCCCTGATCGATGAACATATGCCGGTGGTGGTGATAATTCCCAACGACGATCTATTCGAGAAGTCGCTGTCGAACCTGCGCGAAGTGGAATCACGCAACGGCAAGATCATCGCCGTGACCGACCGCGCCACTGACGAACTGCGCACCGTGGCCCAGGACGTCCTGGAAATTCCGGCAACAAATCGGATGCTTACACCGGTGCTGATGACGATTCCGCTGCAGCTGCTGGCCTACCACATTGCCGTGGCGCGCGGCACCGATGTGGATCAGCCGCGCAACCTGGCCAAGTCAGTCACGGTTGAGTAGTGGGACAACAAGCGTTCGGGCAGAGGATTCTTTCAACGGATTTACCCCGCACTGAAAGTCCACGCCCAACAAGCTCGCGGCTACTAACGCCTCGGGCTCACGGCTCGGGAGCCCGAAAAATCCGCGAAATGCATTGGAAAAAGTCGTCGCCCGACGGCACCACAATTCTGCTGGAGGCGCTGGTACCAGGAAGCAATTTCGCTTGGGTTGCGAGAATTGCCGGGGGACGCTAGTCTGAGCGCCTAATGATTCCCGCCTACGACAGAAGTTTGCGTGGCACCCAGTTGCTGGGGCTCATCCTCATCGTCGTAGTAGGACTTACGGAGGCCATCGCGCCCTAGCGGGGACGAGCAAATCGTGATTGGAACCCCTGCTGGCGTGATGGCCGGCGGGGGTTTTTCTTTTCCCACGTCCCATCACCAGCCGAGCAGGGGAGCCGATCCGAAAAGGAGAGACTCTCGTGAAACTGACCGGCGCCGAACTGATCGTCCGTCTGCTCGAACTTAACCGGATAACCACCGTGGCCGGAATCCCTGGCGGTGCGAACCTGCCCCTTTACGATGCACTTGGTGCCAGTTCGATCCGGCACATACTCACGCGCCACGAGCAGGGCGCCGGATTCGTCGCGCAGGGTATGGCGCGGGCAAGCGGGCGGCCCGCCGTATGCCTGGGTACTTCGGGACCGGGCGCCACCAACCTGCTCACCGCGATCGCCGATGCCAAGCTCGACTCCATTCCGATCGTCGCGATAACCGGACAGGTGCCGCGCGCAATGATCGGCACCGATGCGTTCCAGGAAATCGATACCTATGGGCTGACGGTTCCGATCACCAAGCACAACTTCCTGGTGCGCTCCGCAGACGACCTGCTCGAGGTGATTCCCGACGCGTTGCGCATCGCGAGCTCGGGCCGACCCGGTCCGGTGGTGGTGGATGTGCCCAAGGACGTGCAGACGGAAGCGGTCGAAATCGACCACCTGCCGGCCCCGGTTCGACCCAATCCCCCGCCACGCTTCGGCGCAAGTGAAATCGGCCGCGCTGCGGAGCTGATAACTGAATCGAAGCGGCCGCTTCTGCTGGCCGGTGCCGGCGTAATCGCGGCCGAAGCATCGCCCAAGTTGCGTCGCCTCATCGAGCGAGCTTCGATTCCCACCGCGGCAACGTTGCTCGCGCTAGGCGTGCTGCCGCACGACCATCCCTTGTTCCTCGGTATGGTCGGGATGCATGCCGCTCGTTTCACGAACCTGCTGCTGGACGAATGCGACCTGCTGATCGGCCTTGGCGTACGTTTCGACGATCGCGCCACGGGCAAAGCCGCGGAGTTCTGCCCGCGCGCGAAAATCCTCCATATCGACATCGATCCAAGCGAGCTTGGAAAAATCAAAGAGCCCGCCGTCGGTCTCACCGCCGACGTCGGTGAAGCGCTGAGCGCGCTCGAGCTCCTGATTGAGATGAACCCGCGCACCGAATGGATTCGGCACATGCGCGCTCTGCGCGAGCGTTATCCGCTCATGGTTCCAGGCGCCGACGATCCGCTGCGCCCCTACGGGATCATTCGCCACGCGGCCGCGCTGCTGCCGGAAGACGCGATCGTCACCAGCGACGTCGGGCAGCATCAGATGTGGGTGGCTCAGGCGTATCCCTTCACGCGACCGCGACAATGGCTCACCTCGGGAGGTCTGGGAACGATGGGGTTTGGGATGCCGGCCGCTATCGGGGCCGCGTTGGCCGCCCCCGATCGCACGGTGGCGTGCTTTAGCGGCGACGGCAGCCTGCTGATGAATCTGCAGGAACTGGCGACTGCGGCCGAGCAGCAGGTGACCGTCAAGATCATCCTGCTCAACAATTCACACCTCGGGCTGGTCCGCCAGCAGCAGCATCTGTTCTATGGCAAGCGCTACTGCGCTTCGCGATTCGTGGCGCAGACGGATTTCGTGGCGATCGCGCGTGGTTTTGGCGTCCCGGCCGTCGATCTCTGCGAAGCACGCGATCCGGTCGCGGCGCTTGAACACGCGATCAACCGGCCGGGTCCGTGCCTGGTAAACGTGCCGATCGCGCCCGAGGAGAATGTATACCCGATGGTGCCGCCCGGCGGCGCCAATCGCGACATGATCGGAGGCGAGTTCGATGATGCCAAACCGGCCTGAAACACCCAATAAAAGTTGCCTCCGGGTGCCCGCACGGGGCGCAATCCTGCGGCTTCGGGTTAGAAATCACTTCGGCGTGATGACGCACGTGTGCAGTTTGTTTTCGCGACGCGCGTTCAATCTCGATGCCATCATCTGCCTGCCGATGGGAGACGGCGCGGAGAGCACCGTGCTGCTCATGGTCAATGAGAACCAGCGCTTGGATCAGCTTATCCGACAGCTCGCGAAGCTCGAGGACGTGCTCCAGGTTGATCGAGCGCCGGAGTTTCGGTCGACTTTTGAGAGCGTGGCGGAGTGCTTTGCGCAATCGTAAGCGCCGGCGCAGACATGTCCAGAGCTCTTCGCATCGTCGGTCACGTTACTCATAGCGCAGGGCGTCGATAGGGTGCAGGAGGGAGGCTTTGCGGGCCGGATAGTAGCCGAAAAAGACACCGACCGCGGCTGAGAAAAGAAAACCGCCCACTATCGCCACTGGCGAGACCAGCGTGGGCCATCCCGCGACGGCGGAGATCACTTTACTTGCGACAATTCCGAGTGCCGCGCCCGCAAGTCCTCCCAGTATGCTGAGCAGCACCGCTTCCACCAGGAACTGGAGCAAGATGTGAATGCGGCGCGCACCAATCGCCATGCGGATTCCAATTTCGCGAGTCCGCTCGGTCACCGAGACCAGCATGATGTTCATGATCCCGATGCCACCCACCAGCAGGGAGATCGATGCGACGGCGGCCAACAGCAACGCCATCACCCGGCTGGCCGATTCGGAAGCCTTGGCAACTTCGTTAAGCGAGCGGATCGTGAAGTCGTCATCCTGCCCGGGCTGGACGCGATGGCGCTCGTGGAGGATCTGTTGAACCTCGGCCATCACCGTGTTCACTTCCTGCGCGCTCCTCGCCTGAACATAAATCACGTTGACCACGCCGATGATCTTGGGGGGGCTGCCGAACGGGCTGGTAACGGTGCTGGTTTGACTGTAGACCGAATTGGTGGTGGGCACTCCCGCCAGCGGGTTGCTCGGGCTGGGGGTCGGCGCGACGATGGAGCTCATCAGGATCGAGGGAGCCGACACGCCGAGCACCTTTCGCTCGGCGGTTCCGAACGGGATCAGCACCACGTCATCCTGATCTTGTCCGTAGCTGGACTGTCCCTTCACCGCGAGCACGCCGATCACACGGAGCGGGAAATTTTTCACCCGGATTTCCGCGCCCACCGGGTTCTGGTCCTGGCCGAACAGATTGTCGACCACCGTCTGCCCCAACAGGCAGACCGGAGCGGCGCTTCGCACATCATCGTCGGTGAATTCGCGGCCCCGCTCCACCGGCCAGTCGCGAATTTTCAAATAGTCAGGCGTCGTTCCGGAGATGCCGGTGCTCCAGTTGTGATTGCCGCTCACTATCTGCGAGACCTGCCGATCCATGTAGCTGACCAGCGCGACCCCCCGCGCCTGCTTCTTGATCGCCGCGGCATCGGCGACCGTGAGCGTAGAATTGCTGCCCGAGCCGGCGCGCACCCCGTTGGAGGTGGTCGCACCCGGCAGGACGATGAGGAGGTTGGTGCCGAGGCTCTCGATCTGCGCCCGGACCGACTCGCGCGCACCGTCACCCACCGCAACCATCGCGATAACCGCTGCAACCCCGATGAAGATACCCAGCATCGTGAGCAGCGCGCGCAATTTATTGCGCTTGAGGGCACGCGCGGCCGCGCTGAGCGCCATCGATCCGAATACCCAGGCCTCCCCAGCCGCATCGCGGTCGGGGGGCGTGGGCGGCGCCGGCGGGGACGCCAGACGAGATTCGGCCACGCTCTGGGAAGAATGCGCCTTGCGGGTGTCGGATACGATTTGTCCGTCGCGAAACGTCACGATCCGATCGGCGTATTTCGCGATTTCCGCGTCGTGGGTCACCAGGATGATGGTAATACCCTGATCACGGTTAAGGCGGGTGATGATATCCATGATCTCGGCCGAGTTGGTCGAGTCCAGGTTTCCAGTCGGCTCGTCGGCGAGCAGAATCGCCGGTCGATTTATCAAGGCGCGCGCGATCGCCACGCGCTGCTGCTGTCCGCCGGAAAGCTGGTTGGGATGGTTTGCCTCGCGGCCGTCGAGGCCGAGCATCTTCATCAGGTCCTCGGCGCGCCGCTCGCCCGCCCCGCTCCACGCGGAGTAAAACAGTGGCAGCTCGACATTTTCCAGCGCGCTGGTGCGCGCCAGCAGATTGAAATTCTGAAATACGAATCCTATTTTGCGGCCGCGAATCGTGGCGAGCGTTTCTTCGGGTAGCTCGGCGACGTCTTCACCCTCCAGCAGGTAGCTGCCCTGGGTCGGGCGATCGAGACAGCCGACAATATTCATCAGGGTCGACTTGCCGGACCCCGATGCACCCATGACGGCAACAAATTCACCACTTTCCACGCGCAGGCTCACACCGCGCAGCGCGTGAACCTCCACTTCGCCCAGCTGATAGGTCTTCCAAAGCTCGCGTATTTCGATGACTGCCGGTCGCGTCATCGACCGGGGAGCCGGACTAGCGGAAGCCACGGGGGATGCCGCCCATTCCGGCGGCAGTGGGCTTTGGCTCGATCGGACGAATCTCGTCGGTGATCACGAGGTCTCCAACGTGCAAGGGCCCCTTGATCATTTCCACGAAGGTCCCGTCGTCGAGTCCGATGGTAACGGGGACCGGCTTGATACCGCGGCGGCCGCCTTGGATCCAGACCCGTGCGCTGCGGCTTGGCAGGAGAGGACCGGCGGACTCGACGGTTGCGGCCTCGGTTTTTTTCGGACTGAAACGAATCGCGTCGATCGGAATTCTTATCACGTTCTCGCGGCGGGCGGTGACGAGCGTCACGTTCGCGGTCATGCCGGGCTTTAGCAGTTGTTCGGGATTGGCGACATTGACCACCACGTCGTAGGTGACCACGTTTTGGACGGTTATCGGCGCCTGACGCACCTGACCGATGGTTCCCTCGAAATCACGGTCCGGAAACGCATCCACCTTGAAGGTTGCCCGCTGCCCTTGCTGAACATAGCCAATATCCGACTCGCTCACGTTGGAGTCGACCTGCATCTTGGTCAGATCCTTCGCAACCAGGAACAAAGTCGGCGTCTGATAACTCGCCGCCACGGTCTGCCCCTGGTCCACGTTGCGCGAGACCACCGTGCCATCGACAGGCGAAACGATATTGGTGTAGTTCAGATTCAGGCGCGCGGCTTGAAGGCTGGCCTGCTGCTGCTGGACCGCGGCCTCATCGAGCGCAACCTGCGCCTCGGCCTGGTGGAAGAGGCTCAGCTGGCTGTCCAGCTGGTCTTGGGACACAGCCTTCTCCTTTAAGAGTTCGCCATCACGTTCGTAGGTGAGCTTCTGATACGCGAGGTTTGCCCGATCCTTATTGAGTTGCGCCTGGGCATTGGCAAGCTCGGCGGTCGTGAGTGCAACCTGGGCCGCGAACGGCCGCGGATCGATCTTTGCCATCAACTGGCCGGCCTTGACCGGCGAATTGAAGTCCACGTACAGCTGAATGATTGTACCTGAGACGTAGCTGCCGACCTGAACTGTGACGACCGGGTTAACGGTGCCGGTCGCTGTGACCGATCGCACGATGTTGCCGCGGGTGACCTGCGCGGTCACGTATTTCGCATATTTGGCGCCGTGGCGAAGATAATATCCTGCGGCAACAAGAACCACGGCCACCGCGATGGCGGCCCGGACCCATTTTGATGAAAAGATCGTCATGTGCAGGAGTCGAACGGGACTTTCAGCGAGCAAAGAATCGCCACGGAGCTTTTGTAGTATAAGACGCTCCAGGGCGCCATGGGTTTCATGAACGCCTTGATCTGCTTGAGAATTTCCCGAGGAGGATCGAAGGGATGCCAGAGCCCCCACCGCTTTCCGGAATGAAGGTCGTCGACCTGACCCGATACCTCGCGGGACCGTTTTGCACTCAGATTCTGGGCGACTATGGCGCCGAAATAATCAAGGTCGAGCCGGTGGAAAACCCCCGCTCGGAACTGGGCGGAGGTTCGGCCCGCGACAGCTACTTCTTTCTTTCCTGCAACCGTTCAAAAAAAAGCGTGCGCATCGCTACCAAAAAACCTAGTGGACAGGAAGTCCTGTTGAAACTGATCGATCAGGCGGACGTGTTGGTGGACAATTTCCGTCCGGGTGTGATGACGGCGCTTGGCCTCGATTACGACCGCGTGGCAGCGCGCAACTCGCGGATCATCACCTGCAGCATCTCCGGGTTCGGCTCGAGCGGGCCGCTGCGCGACTTTCCCGGATTCGATCAGATCGCCCAGGGCATGTCCGGACTGATGAGCGTGACCGGCACCGCGGAGAGTGGCCCGACCCGGGTGGGAATCGCGATCTGCGATCTGTTGGGCGGGATCTTTTCGGCGCAGGGAATTCTCTTGGCCCTCGAGGCACGCCATCGCAGCGGCCGCGGACAGCGCGTGGAAACCTCGCTGCTGGAATCGATCGTCAGCATTCTCAGCTGGTCGGCGGGAATCTACTTTGACACCGGCCACACGCCCGGTCCGGCGGGTAACCATCATCCGCTGTCCTCCCCGCACGGTGTCTTCCACGCCAGTGATCGTCCCTTCAACATCGCGGTTGGTAACGAAGCGATGTGGCGCAAGTTCGTAAAAATTATCGCGCGCCCCGAGCTTGCCGATGACGATCGCTTCCGCAGCGCGGGCGCGCGCCTGAAGAATCGCGGGGCCCTTACCGCCGAGATCGATCGTGCGCTTAAGTCGAATACCGCGGTGTACTGGATCGACCTGTTCAATCGCGAGGGGATCCCGTCAGGCGCGATCCTCACGGTCGAGGAAATGTTCAAGCATCCCCAGTCCGCAGCGCGCGAGATGCTGCTTAAGATGCCGCATCCGGTGATCGGTGAGTTTCTGACCACCGGACTGGCGGTCAAGCTCGCAGATACGCCCGGGAGGGTCACGCGACCGCCGCTACCGGGCGAGCACACCGATGAAGTACTGCTCGCACATGGCTATTCGGCTGATGACCTCGCGCGGCTGCGCGGCGAGGGCGCAATAGCGTAGGGCCCCGGCGCCACCCAAGACGACGCGGACAGGACCGTAGAGCTACCGCGCGGCGACCTTCGCTGACGCGTCGGCGTCAAATTCCAGCGCTAGCGCTTCGCCGGTCTCAAGCAGGGTTTTTAAGCCGCTCAGGATCATCGGCCATCCCTCGCCCGCGGACTGGAACGACTTCGATTCAGCCTTCCATTCATCGTGCGTCACGGTGAGTTTGCAGGCGTTGCCCCGGGGCTCGATCTCCCAGGTGACGCGTGAACGATCGCCGGGACCACCGCCGTGGCGCTCCGAGTATTCGTGCTCGAAGGTCTGCACCAGCCGGCGTGGGGGTTGAACCTCGAGCAGTGTGCCGAAATGGGCAAGGCTTCCGTCGTCGAAGGTGTAACGGTAGCGCGAACCAGCCTTCCAGTCGGAGTCGACGTTCAGCCCGAAATATTTTTTGGTGAATTCCGTGCTGACGATCGCCTGCCAGAGCTTCTCGGGGCTGGTACGAATGTAAAGTTCGTAAACGTGCCTGGGTGCCATTTCGCTTGCCTCCATTTCCTTTTTTAGTCCCGTCATCGCTTCGACCCACGGCGCGGCGAATTTGCTGATCCAGCGGTCGAGGATCAGGCGAATCGGGACCGGGTTGAGATAATGAAATTTCTCGCGACCGGAGCGGCGGGTGGTGACCAGCCCCGCGTCTTCGAGCACCCGCAGATGTTTCATCACGCCGAACCGGGTCATTTGCGGCAGCTGAGATTCGAGCTCCAGGAGCGTCTGGCCATCGCGCTGGAAGAGTCGGTCGAGAAGCCGCCGCCGATGCGCATCGCTGAGAGCCTTGAAGACCGCTTCCACGAGGTGACAATAGGTGACTATTTGGTCACCTGTCAACTCGGCGAACGCTGAAGGGCGAGAATCCGATGGCAAGTGGGTCGAGCGGTTGGAACCAATAAAAACGGCGTGGAGGTGAGACTCCACGCCGTTCAATGCGGGGATTTGGGAAAGCTACTCGCGCTCCTGGAAGCCTTCGAGGTTGCGGGAGCGACCGGTCTGCCGGAGCTTGCGTAGCGCCTTGGCCTCGATCTGGCGAATGCGCTCGCGGGTGACTGCGAACTGTTTGCCCACTTCTTCGAGCGTGTAGTCGGTCTTCTGCCCGATTCCGAAGCGCATCCGGAGGATCTGCTCTTCGCGGGGGGTGAGGGTCGCGAGTACCTTGCGTGTTTGCTCGCCGAGGTTACCCTGGATGGCGGCTTCGACCGGAGAAGGCGCGAGTTCATCCTCGACAAAATCGCCCAGCGAACTTTCTTCCTCGTCGCCTATCGGGGTCTCCAGCGAGATCGGTTCCTTGACGATCTTGAGGACCTTCTGGACCTTGTCGAGCGGCATTTCCATCTGCTCGGCGATCTCCTCGGGTCCCGGCTCGCGACCCAGCCGCTGCACCAGCAGGCGAGTCACGCGCAGCAGCTTGTTGATGGTTTCGACCATGTGAACCGGAATACGGATCGTGCGGCCCTGGTCTGCGATCGCACGCGACATCGATTGCCGAATCCACCAGGTCGCGTAGGTCGAGAATTTGTATCCGCGCTGATATTCGAACTTGTCGACCGCGCGCATCAGGCCGATATTCCCTTCCTGAATCAGGTCAAGGAATCCGAGCCCGCGGTTGGTGTAGCGCTTCGCCAGGCTCACGACCAGGCGCAGGTTGGCTTCGGTAAGTTCTTTCTTTGCGCGGCGGCTCTTGTCCTGTCCGGCAGCGAGCAGCTCCAGCGAATGGGCAAAGTCCTCGCCCGACGCCTTCACGTGCAGCTCGACGTCCTTCATCCTGCGCTGCGAGGCGCGGATGCGCGTCGCGATGTCGAGCAGGTTTTCGCGGTTCGCGTTGATCTTGAGCACGTGGCGGCGGTCTTCGGCTTCGGCCGCCTCCTTGAGGAGATGCGTCCGCGAACGCCCGGTCGCGTCCTCGTAGCGTTGGATGGTTCGTTGCCCTTCGCGATATTCGGCCAGCAGACTGCGCATCCGATCGATGATCGCTTCGATCAGCCGGCGCGAAAGCGTCATTGCGCGCAGCTCTTTTTTTACCCGCTCCTTGAGACGCAGGTAGACCTTCTCGGTCTTGGTCAGCTTGTGCGGCGCGCCTTTCTTGCGGGCCGGTTTGAGGTTACCGAGGCGCGCTTCGAGCTTCTCGAGCTTGCCGTGAACGTCCTTGAGCTTTTTCAGGTGCAGATGGAGCCGTTTGAGCTGGCGCTCATCGGCCTCGGGCCCGCGTTCCTCGTCCGGGTCGGCGTTGGCATCTTCGGTGTCTTCAAAGATGTCGCGGATGTCAGCGTCGCCGGCCTCGATGGCGTCGCCGAGTTTGATCACATACTCGAGCATGACCGGAGAGCTGAGAACTTCCTCTTCGACCTCGTTCTCGCCCGCCTCGATGCGCTTGGCGATTTCCACTTCCTGCTCACGCGAGAGCAGTTGGAAATTGCCCATCTCCTTGAGGTACAAGCGAACGGGGTCGGACGATTCTCCCAGGTTGTCCGCTGGTTCGGCCTGCTCCTCGGGCTCTTCTTTCGTCTCCGCCTCGGTATCGGTATCCGCACCCTCGGCCGGGACTTCCTCGAGCACCTTGATGTCGAGGTCCTCGAAGCTGTCGAGTGCTGCGCGCAGATCGGTTGGGGTTGAGACGTCCTGGGGCAGAAAGTCGTTGACCTGCTCGAACGTCAGGTAGCCCTGCTCACGCCCCAAATCTACTAGTCCCTGCAGATCTTTACCTTCGTACTTCTGTTTCATGCTTTCTTCACGTACCGAGCCGCGCCGGCTGCGGGAGCCGGGCTCACGGCTTCAATCGGGCCGATAGGCCACCGTGGCCGCGGATGGAACTGCCTCATTAATACAGACGATCTCGAAAAGGCAAGCTAGACGCGTCGAAATTTCAAAGCTACGCTGCACGGAACTTCGAGTCAAATGGCAGACGCGCTGGCGGTCCCAATGGTTACCACCAGGGATTCGCCGCGCCCGCGGTCCTGTTACCTTAACATTATAATCATCGTGTAACGGCTTTGCCGCATCCAAGAATGGTAGAAAAACACCGCCATCACTGGAAATGCTTCGCGTTCCCCGCTTATTTTTTGGCGCCGGGTGTCAACCCTTGCCTCTTCACGCGATAATCCTGACCCTCAGCTTCGGCATAATCCTGGTCGGCTCCGAGCTCTTTACCAACGGGGTGGAATGGGCCGGCGAACGGCTATCGATCGCGGAGGCCGCGGTCGGGAGTCTGCTGGCAGCCGTGGGAACGGCCCTGCCGGAGACCTTCATTCCGGCAGTTGCGTTGCTGAGCGGATCCTCCGGTCATCATGCGGTAGGGGTCGGCGCGATCATCGGCGCACCCTTGATGCTGTCGACGGTCGCGTTGTTCGTGATGGGCATCGGCGCCATCGCATATCGCCGGCGCCGCGGCCGAATTGCGCTGCGGGTGGTGCGCAAAGATGCCCGCCGCGACCTCACCTTCTTTTTTTTCATCTTCATGGTTTTCGCGGGCTGTGGCCTCCTGCACCTGAATTCGCTCGTCCGTCATGCACTGGTGGTAGTCGCGCTACTGGTCTACGCAGGGTACGCGATCATGATGCTGCGGCTGAGTCGGGCGGCTGGCGCGGAGATGGACCACGGTTTGTACTTCGAAGCGCTCTTGCGCGGAAATTCGAAGCGACCCCACGCCTGGACGATCGGCGTGCAAGTGGCGGCGGGAGTCCTGGCAATCCTGATCGGCGCCAGGGAGTTCGTTGACCAGATAGTTTTGTTTTCGGCGCATGCCGGGGTTAATCCCGGCGTGCTGTCGCTCGTCCTGAGCCCGCTCGCGACCGAGTTGCCAGAGAAGTACAACTCGGTGGTTTGGATTCGGCAGAGCAAGGACCATCTTGCGTTGGCCAACATCACCGGCGCGATGGTCTTTCAGTCCTGTATACCGGTCGCGCTGGGGCTGGCATTTTCACCCTGGGTGCTGAGCGCCCCGGAGATTCTTGCCAGCGTAATCGCCCTCGCATCCGCGCTGATTCTGTTCATCAATCTGCGCGATTCCGAACTCGGCACGCCGACCCTGATGTTTGGCGGGATCGAATATGCGATCTTTCTGGGCGGCTTGGTTTACCTGGGAATCTTTTGATCTGGGTCTGGGTCTTGCGGTGCGCAGCCGCAAGCGCTTCTTTGATCAGCGTCGCATTTAGGCGCCAAACGAGTATGGAGAGCAGCGGGCGGGAGATCCCGATTTGTCCCAGGCTCGGGCGTCACGGTTGGCCCACCTCCGTGGCGCCTGATTGTTTTGTCTGCCCAATGGAGCCAAACGACCTCGCGGAGTAAATGCTGCCCATATGAGCTCTCATAGCCAGAATGCGCTCGCTCGAATGTCCGCTCTGGCGGCGACGCTGGCAACGCTGTTCGGGAGCGGATGCGCCACGGTGCCGAGTTCTCCAACCACCGCGCCGTTCGAGCAGCATCTCGTCACCAAGCAGAACGACAACCTGACCGTCTCGGTCGCAGTGTTGACCGATGCCGAAGCGGAGCAATATTTCGGTGTCCCACTCGGGAAACACGACGTCCAGGCGGTGTGGCTGAAGGTACACAATCAGACCGACCACCAAATCGGCCTGCTCTACCGCAACATGGATCCCGAGTACTTCCCGCCATACGAAGTTGCATACCTCAATCATCGCCCCCTCCAGAGCGAGCGGAACAGGAACCTTGATGAGTTGTTTGATCGATCGCGCTTTCCGGCTTTTGTCGCGCCTGGCGATACCGCCACCGGTTTCGTCTTCACCAGCCGGACGGAGGGTGCGAAATTCGTCAACGTGGAGTTCTGGCACGACCTGGGCCTGACCCGCGACGGGTTTTACATGAAGTTGCCCAGCGGCAAATTTGACTTCGAAGAAGCGGACTTCGCCAACACCTACGCCCCCGGCGAGGTCAAAGCACTCGACCTCGCACAACTTCACCAGCAGCTCGAGGAATTACCCTGCTGCACCTCCGACAGTTCCGGTGGAAAAAACGGTGATCCGGTCAACTTTGTAATGATCGGAGACGAAGACGCGGTAATGGGTGCGCTAGCCGGACAGGGTTGGGATCCCACCCACGTTATCGCTGGGCACTCGGTGGGACTCACGGTCAAATCCTTTCTGTTCGGAAGCGAGTATCGATATTCGCCGGTGAGCCGCCTCTACTACTTCAGCCGTGGCCAGGACCTTGCGCTGCAGAAAATTCGCGGCACGATCCATCAGCGCAACCATCTGCGCCTCTGGCGAGCGCCCCTCAGCTTTCAAGGCAAGGACCTATGGGTCGGGCAAATCAGCCGCGACATTGGAGTGCGTTTCACCTGGGCCACCCCGACTCTGACCACTCATAAGATCGACCCCGACGTGGATGACGCGCGCGAGTACCTGGTGCAAGACATGTTCGCATCCGGATATCTTCAATCACTCGCCTACGTGCGGGGGGTGGGGGCCGCGGCGCGCGAGACGCCGCGCGAGAACCTCACCGGAGACCCATACTTTACCGATGGTCTTCGTGCGGTCATGTTTATTGCGAATCGGCCGGTCCCGATCGACAAAATCACTCTGATCGAGTGGGGAGAGCCGCTTCCGCAAGACTGAGCCAGACTACTTGGATTTGACCGTCAATCGATGACGACGGCGGTTGAAGGTCCGCAGTCGGGCATTGTGTTACAGGAGGCCAAGCATGAAAATCGGCCACGCAGCCCCGCTCTTGCTCATGGGCTGGATCCTGGTGGTGCCGCCCGATTCCACGATTCCTCATTCGGTGGATTCGGAAGCCCCACTGTCCCGTTGGAGCCATATTGCTAAATTTGACAACGCCCCTGACTGCGAAAGATCGCTCGCGGCCCTTAGGAAAAGGAATTCAGATATCCCGGTGCCACTTGACCCGACCGGGGAACTCCGGCGCTTTCAGAGGCGGCAACCGGCTGACCCTCAGCTCGCACTGGCACGGATCCAGAACGCGACCTGCATCGCGACCGATGATCCGCGCATGGCCAAGTAGCGGAAGCGCGACGATGAAACGGATCGAACGATGGATGGCTTCCGCAGCCTTCGCGGTCACACTGCTGCTCTCAGTGACAGGTGAGCCGGCCTATGCCAAATACAAGGTCGATTGCGATGCGGTCATGAATGAGTTTCGTCAGCGGAAGGAACCCAATCAGATAGCATCCGACCTGAACATCCATCAAAGAAGCGTTCACCGCTGCATTCGCGCGGCGGCCAGGGCTCAGCGAAGGGCCCGATCGACCAATAGCAAGTAGCCATCTCAGACCTCCCGCACCCTCCCTTGCGAGCTGCGCCGTCAGCGATGCCCGCAGTTCAAGTAGCTGCTCACTCGCTGTAAATTGATTGGCTCTCCCAACTTGCGGAACCCCCGGCACGCGCCTTCAACAAGTGCGCATAATTTATTGGGGATTCATAAGCAGGTCTCGAAGATGGGGGAGTCCGGGCGGTTGATAGCTGAATAGCAGCGCCCGACGATCGGCGCCCGTCCGGTTGGGCAGCGAGCGGTGCACCAGGAAGGGGCCGAAGAAAATCACCGTGCCCGCTTCGACCGGCACCGGCAACAGCCGCGCGTGGTCGTATTTCGTGGGATCTATTTCCATGCCTCCCAGGCCTTCCAGCGCGCGGCGGCTGGGAAGTCCTTCCCGATGGCTCCCGGGCGCGACTTCCAGGCATCCGTTTTCCACGGTCGCGTCATCGAGAAAGAGCATCGCAGTAGCGACGCGCGCGGCGGCCTTGGTAACGCCCGTCCAATACGGAAAATCCTGATGCAGAATGATCGATCCGCCTTTATGAGCGCGCTTCAGGTTGAGCTTTTCGGTGAAAAGCCTGACGTCCTCTTCCCCAATCAGATCCTTGCAGGGCTCCATAAACCGTCGGTCAAGGGCCCACCGCTGCAGGCTATCGCTCAGATGCGCGAACAGCTCGAGCCCCTGCACCAGGTCGGGATCGCTCGGCTCCCACTTGACGATGGTTTGGAGTTGGCGCTGAAGCTCAAACATGTAGCTGCCGAGGGCGTGTTTGCTACGGCGCTTCTCCATGAGCAGCCGCTCCACCAGCGCCTCACAGGCGTCGCCCATGGCGCGCAGCTCTGCGGTAGCGAAGACCCCGCTGCGCAGCACGAACCCGCGCTCAGCCAGCTCGGCTTTCTCACGCGCGTCCAGTCGCAGCGATTCGCTCATCGAAGCACCTTGTGCAGCCAGTGTCCGCGATTATAGTGGCTAGTATCCGCAAAAACGAATGATCTACCCAAAGCCGGGCGATTTTGAGATCGGATTTTTTCGCGAGCATGGGTGGCTAGTCGTCGAGAATGCGATTCCACCCGAGGTGCTGGTTGAAGTTAGCGAGCGCTGCGAGCCGATACTGCAAAAGAAGCACAAGCTCGCTTTCGATTGGGCGTGGGAAAAAGGGAAGGCCAAGGAAGAGCGCACGTTCAAGATCGTGCAGGGCAGCCCGACGTGGGTTTGGCCCGACATCGCAAAGACCGAGTTTCGCGCGTGGATGCGGTCGTTTGGCTCCGCGCTAATGGGTTCCGAAGTGGAATTCTGGTACGACCAATTCCTCGCTAAGCCCCCACGCGATGGTGCCCCGACCTATTGGCACCAGGATGAGGCTTACTGGGGACGCAATCTTTTCGATCGCGGCATCACCTGCTGGATGCCGCTTCAGGATGTGGATGAGCGTAACGGATGCATGCACTTTATCGACCGCGGCCATCGCAACGGTGTCCTGGTTCATCGCCAGCCCAAGCACGTGCAGAGCGATCTTCTCTTCTGCGAACCGGACGAATCCCGGACGGTACCATGCCCGATACGCGCCGGATGCGTGACATTTCATCACGGCAAGACTCCTCACATGACGCCGGCCAACCGCAGCGACGGATGGCGCCGCGCGGTGACCACCCATATGCGAATTATCGGTACCGGCGGCGAAGGCGATCACTACCCGTGGAAGGTCTACGTCAACCAAATCACGGGAGAGCGGACCCTTCCTGTGTCGCGTTGAGGGAAGTGGGGGAGGCGTGCTTGTGGTTAATGCCTTCTGCTTCCTCTACTCAAACCTAAAGCGCCGGTGCACAATCTGAATTGTGGCCGGCAGTTATCAGGAACTCGCCCAGCGTTTCTACGAAAATCGGCAGCTGTTTGGCGATCCGAACGAGCGGGGGATAGTCGCGGTTGAAATAGCCTCGGCGACCGAAGTCGAGATTTTTCGGCGCCGTGCTGGAAATCTCACCCGCGAACGGCGTCCAATCTGCCTGTTCGTTCTGCTCGACGACCAAACCCGTCTGCGCGGTTTCAAGGGCGCCCTTGAAGTTCGCACGCTCGATGGCGACTTCCGCTTCCGTCACCTGATCACGCTGGCCTCCGGCGATACCCTTGAGGCGCTGAAGCGGCATCTGCGTAACACCACCGGCCAGGCCCCCAACGCCCCGGATGCGGCGTACCTGGCGCTGGCGGATCCAATCGAGCAGCACCTGATGCTCACCGGTACGACCTACTTCACCGGACTGGAGTTCTCCGACCTGGTGCGCGTGCAACTCGATATCGAAACCTACGTCACGCCCGGCTTCGAGTTCCCCTCACCGGCGCGCGAGGGCGACCGGGTCATCGCAATTTCGATCACCGACTCCACCGGCTACCAGCAGCTGCTCAGTGGCAAGGACCTCGACGAGCGCACCATGCTCGAGGAGCTGGTCCGCATCATCGCGGAGCGCGACCCCGACGTCATCGAAGGCCACAACCTGTTTCGCTTCGATTTCGAATACCTGGAGGCACGCGCGCGCCGGCATCGGGTTAAGCTCGCGTTGGGGCGCGATGGATCCGAGCTGCGTGCGCGACCGTCGCGCCTGCAAATCGCGGAGCGTTCGATCGCCTACCGCCGTTACGACATCTACGGTCGCAACATCATCGACACCTGGATTCTGGCCCAACACTACGATATTTCGAGCCGCGAACTGGAAGGGTTTGGCCTCAAACAGCTGGCGCAGCATTTTGGCATTGCGCGCGAAGCGCGGGTGTATATCGATGCGTCGCGGGTGAGCGAGTATTTCGATCGCGAGCCGGAGACCCTCTTCGAGTACGCACTCGACGATGCGCGCGAGACGCGCGGGTTGGCCGAGATTCTCTCGCCCAGCTACTTCGTGCAGGCGAAGATTTTTCCGTACTCGTACCAAACCGTGGTCCTGCGCGGTAACGCCACGCGCATCGATGCGCTCATGATGCGCGCGTATCTGGCCGCCGGGCATTCGATTCCGGCGCCCCAGCCACCCGCACCGGTTGCCGGCGGCTACACGGAGATGCGCCGCTGCGGGGTAGCGCGCGGCGTCCTGCATTGCGACGTGACCTCGTTGTACCCATCGCTGATGCTGCAATACCATCAAGCGCCCTCGGCGGACCGACTGGGCGTGTTCCTCAAGCTGCTCGGTGACCTGCGCAGCTTTCGGGTGCAGGCCAAGGCGCTCGCGCGCGAGCTGGACGGCGTGGAGCGGCGCAACCTGGAGGCACTGCAGCAGACCTTCAAGATTCTCATCAACTCGTTTTACGGTTACCTGGGCTTCGGACTCGGGCACTTCAACGACTTCGCGGTGGCCAACGAGGTCACGCGCCGCGGACGCGAACTGATCCGCGGGGCGGTCGAGGAGCTGGAAAGGCTCGGCGCACAGGTCGTCGAGGTCGATACCGATGGAATCTACTTCGTGCCGCCGGTCGGTGTGACCGATGAAGCCGGCGCGGACGCGCTCATCGACCAGCTCGCCGTGCTACTGCCAGAGGGAATCCGCCTCGAAATCGATGGGCGATATCCGGCGATGTTCAGCTACAAGATGAAGAACTACGTGCTGCTCGACGAGGCGGGCGAGATGACGATTCGCGGCTCGGGGCTTAAATCACGCGGACTCGAGCGCTTCCAGCGCCGCTTCATGGAGGAAATCTTCCGGCTCCTGATGGAAGACCGGCCCACGGAAATCAGCAAGCTGCACGATGACTACCGGGGGCGTCTGGAAAGGCACGAAATCGGAATCGCGGAGCTGATGAAGACCGAGACGCTGCAGGACTCGCTGGACAACTATCGCAGCAAGATCTCGGGCAAGCGCCGCAACCTATCCGCGGCGTATGAACTGGCGCTCAAATCGGAGCGGCGCTACCAGAGCGGCGACCAGATTTCCTACTACGTGACCGGCCGAGGTCTCCGCAACCGGGTCGCGGAAGCGGCACGCCTGGCATCCGAGTACGACCCCGCGCGACCGGACGAAAACGTCCTCTATTACCAGGCAAAACTGGCCGAGCTGTACGACAAGTTTCGCATCTTCGCCGAACGTCCGGGATTGTTTATCCCGGCGCCCGAACCGGAAGAGGGTGAGGCCCCCGAGCAGCAGCAGTTGCTGCTCGAATGAGGGTGCCACAGGCCGGTCAGAAAGGTCGGTCCCCGCAAGAGCAGGGCGCTCCTTGTAGCGGACGAAGGTGGAATGAATCGCTCCGACCGGATGCGTGACCTTCGGCAGCGCTCGACAATCAGGAATCTTGGGAGAGCAGACTAAGCCGCTTCGGGGTCTTCCAGGATTTCCGCGCCCTGCACCACGATCACGCAGCGATCGCCGCCCGGCACCTCGTCGAGTGGCAATCCCACTTCGTCGGCAAATCGCCTACCGACGATGAGCAGGCGGCCCGGCGACTGGCGGAACAACTGATGCAGACTGTGCTCGGTAAGCACGTCGCTGTGAAACAACGGCGAGCCCATCTCGGAGCGGGCCTGGCGGGCCATCGCGACCAGCTCCGGATCGGGATGCGGCGTCATTCGCTTCGAGACCAGCAGCGCGCGCAGTTTGCACTGTTTGCGCTGCGCGATGCGCATGGCGAGGGCCAATGCCGCGCGCCCGTCAGTGCCGGTATCAATGGCGGCGAAAACGCGCTCGATGGGCCGGTCGGTACCCTGAATGAAAACGCCGACATTGATGGCCAGCGGCTTTGCCTTGGAAAAAACATCGCGCACGACGCCGCCCATCGTGTTGCCACCCTTGGCGTTGCGATGATAGCCGAGCAGAATCCACGCGACTCGAGCCTCTTCCGCAGCGGTGATGATGTCGACGGCAGGATGTTCCGTCCATGCAGCTTGTGCGCCGATGGTGATGCCGTGCGCCTGCGCGTACTGCACCGCGGCGCCCAGAGCTGCCGTCGGTGGGACCGCATCGGGGTCGACGCCACCCTCGCGGCGAACCAGCGCCAGTACGCGCGGAGGAGGTTCGTCGGGATCGCTCGCCGCAAACGCGATTGCGAGCAGCGGCGCTACGCCTTCGGGATTGGCAACCGGAACCAGTAATCCTCGTTGGTCTTCAGACGACGTAGGGCGCTTCCTCCGAACACCGCGCGCAGCGCGACACCGTCAAGGCTAGGCGGTCTGGGCAGGTTTTGCCACTGGTCGGCAGGATTGACTCAGGCTTGCTTCATTGTGCATTAGCGGTTGGAGGCGATTGTGCGCGATATTGCTTGAGAAACAGGAGGGACGGCGTATGCCCGACGCAAAACCGGAAGTGAATTGGGACAAGGTCAAGAAGTTTTCCGCCCAGGTCTCCAACGATATCGGAGCGGCGATGCTCGGCGCCATGAGTTATATCGGCGACCGGCTCGGCATCTTCAAAAGTCTCGCCGACGGCGTCCCCCTGAGCTCCGTAGAGCTGGCCGAGAAGACCGGGCTTGATGAACGCTATTTGCGGGAGTGGCTCGGCGCGATGACCGCGGCCCAATACCTGAACTACGACCCCGCCTCGAAGCGCTACTCGATGCCGCCTGAAAATGCGATGATCCTGGCGCGCGAGGAGTCGCCCTTTTTCATGGGCGGCTTCATCCAGGGAATCATTCCGAACCTTTCGGTCACCCCCAAGGTGCTGGAAGCCTTCCGCACCGGCAAGGGCGTACGCCAGAGCGAGTACCCGCCGGAGACCTTCGAGTCGATGGAACGATCCACCGCCAACATGTATCGCAACCAGCTGGTGAAGCATTGGCTGCCGGCGATGCCACACGTGGTCAAGACCCTGGAGGAAGGCGGCAGCGCGCTCGATGTCGGATGTGGGAGCGGGCGATGCGCGATCGCGCTGGCGCAAACGTTTCCCAAGGCAGAGATTTTCGGCTACGACGCGCATCCAGGGTCGCTGGAACGGGCACGCAACAATGCGCGCGCGGCGGGTCTCGGCGATCGCATTTCCTTTGAAGTGGTCGATTGCACGCAGTTGCCGGCGGCTAAATTCGATTTCATTTCGACCTTTGACGTGGTGCATGACTCGATCGACCCGGTGGGGCTGCTGCGATCGATTCGCGCCGCACTTCGCCCTGTTGGCACTTATCTGATGGTCGAGGTGAACGTGTCAGCGCGGCTCGAGGACAATATCAGCGCGATGGGCCGGATGATGTATTCGATGAGCACGCTGTACTGCATGAGCGTGTCGCTCGGCGGTGGCGGTGCGGGCATTGGCGCGTGCATGGGGGAGGAAAAGGCGCGCGAGCTGGCCAAGGCTGCGGGCTTTTCCAGCTTCGAGCGCCTGCCGGTGAAGGATTTGTTTTCGGTGCTCTATGAGCTGAAGCCCTAGCGGCCCCAGAAGATCGCGCGCTCGGTCGGCGTCTGTGAGGTGCGCGCGCGACGAGCGGGTCTCCACCGAGGACGGGCGGCCATTGCATGGTCCGGCACCGGGTCGTTCAAGGACGAGACCAAAGGGCGGTGTGAGCGGTGGCTGGCGTCGCGCAATAATTGACTGAGTCAGTCAGTTATTATAAAAACCTCCATGTCGCGACGACGTCCCCCCGACCGCCTCCCGCAGATAATCGATGCCGCCATCGAGGTTTTCATCCGCAAAGGCTACCGGCGCACTCAGATGTCCGACGTGGCGCGTGCCGCAGGCGTTTCCCAGGGCTCGCTGTACAACTACGTCGAGAGCAAGGACGCGCTCTTCTACCTGATTATCGACCGAGGCCTTAGCGATGCTCCCCTGCCCGCGGCTCTCAAGCTTCCGATTAAAACCCCGTCGTTGACCGACACGCTGGTCCGGCTGCGTGTTCGCATCAATTCGCAGCTTGCGTTGCCCGAGCTCGAAAGCGCGCTCACGCGATCCTCGGTCGCGGACCCGCGGGCCGAACTGGAAACGATCGTCCGCCAATATTACGCCGGGGTGGAACGTGTGGGTCGCGGGCTCGACCTGGTAGAACGGTCGGCGGTCGACCTGCCGGAGCTCGCCCAGCTTTTTTACATCGAACGCCGGCGCTCGCTAGTCGCACAGCTCGGAAGATATCTGGAAAGCAGAATCAGGATGGGAGCGGTTCGCCCCCTCCCCGATGTGCCGACCGCCGCGCGTCTCATCCTGGAGACGGTGGTCTGGTTTGCACGCCATCGGCACAACTCGCCGGACTCCGCGATGATCAGCGACGCAGCCGCGCTCGAAACCACTGTCGATTTTCTGGTGAGCGGCCTGCTGGCCCCTCCTGCCCGAGCCACCTCCACCAAACTGAAGGGAAACCCCCAAAGGAGCCAGCTGCACGCAGGCCCGAAGCTGTAGTGAAACCCATGCGATTCTCACGCGAACTCCCTTCCCCGCAGAGGCAGCGCCTTTGCTCCGCGAACTCCGGAGGCTCGGATGACAAGTTTGCGATCGTATCTACTCATGATCATGATTGCCCCGCTGCTGGCTGCACCGGTCTGGGGAGCGGACCAGAGCAAGTCGGTCGAATGGCCCTACTACGGCAACGATCCGGGCGGACAGCGTTTTTCGCCCCTCGACCAGGTCAATCGAGGTAACGTTTCCCAGCTCAAGGTCGCCTGGGTCTACCACACTGGCGACATCTCAAATGGCAACCCCGGTCCCAGCAAGAGCGGCTTTGAGAACACTCCCATCGTGATCGACGGGACGATGTACATCTCGACCCCGTTCTGTCGCGTGATCGCCCTGAATCCCGAAACCGGTACCGAGAAATGGAGTTACGATCCGCAGATCAGGAAGGACCAGCCCTACTCGGAAGGACTGATAAATCGCGGCGTATCCTCGTGGCTCGATCCTGAGCGCAAACCGGGAGAGGCATGCCGGCGCCGAATCTTTATCGCTACCATCGATGCACGGTTAATCGCACTCGACGCCGCCTCGGGAAAACCCTGTTCCGACTTCGGCGGCGCGGGAACCGTGAATCTCAAGAGCGGCGTGAAGAATATCGACCGCATCGGTTACTACGGCGAATACGAGGAGACCTCGCCACCCGCGATCATCGACGACCTGGTCATCGTAGGTTCCGCGATCGGTGACAATCGAGCCGTGGATGAGCCGCTCGGGACGGTGCGAGCCTTCGACGCGCGCACCGGATCATTGCGGTGGTCATGGAATCCGATCCCACAAGGAGCCGATGACCCGGCGTGGAAGGACTGGAAACCAGAGGACGCACTTCGGACCGGCGCAGGCAACACCTGGGCACCGATCTCGGTCGATCCGCAAAATGAGCTGGTGTTTCTGCCGGTTGCGAGCGCAAGCCCCGACTATTTCGGCGGCGCGCGGCGTGGTTCCGACGTCTATTCAGATTCGCTAGTTGCATTGCACGCACAGACCGGCCGCTTGGCCTGGTACTTCCAGACCACCCACCACGATTTATGGGACTACGACAATCCGTCGCAGCCGTTGCTCGCTACCATACGGCAGGGCGGCGCCGAAATCCGCGCGGTGGTGCAGGGCACCAAGCGCGGCCAACTGTTTGTCTTTAACCGGCTCACCGGAGCGCCGGTGTTTCCCATCATCGAAAAACCGGTGGCGCAATCCGATGCTCGCGGCGAGGAGACCTCACCCACCCAACCTTTCCCGACTTTGCCGCCACCCCTGGTGCCGCAGACTCTGACGGCCGACCAGGCATGGGGCGTGGCCTACTTCGATCGCCGCCAGTGCCGCAAGCGAATGGAAGCATTGCGCTCCGAGGGAATCTTCACGCCCCCTTCAGTTGGTGGTTCGCTAATCATTCCGGGCAATACCGGGGGAATGAACTGGAGCGGCGCCGCGTTCGACCCCCAGCGTCAGATACTAGTCACCAACCTGAATAACCTGGTCGCGGACGTTCACCTGATTCCGCGTCGCGAATTCACCGAGCGGCAAAGCAACTCGCGCGGGTTCGATCTCGAATTTGCCCCACAGTTGGGCGCTTCCTATGGGATGAGCCGCACCTTTCTGCGTTCATCGCTTCTCGGGCTTCCGTGCAATCCGCCGCCCTGGGGCATGCTGGCAGCGGTTGATCTGTCGACGGGTCAGATCCGATGGTCGGTCCCGCTGGGCGACGTGGTGCGCTCGGTTAGTCCTATTCCACTCCCCGATTTTCACTGGGGCGGGCCGAGCCTGGGCGGTGAAATCGTCACCGCCGGCGGGCTGGTCTTTATTGCGGGGGTCCTCGGCGACCCGCATTTCCGCGCATTTGACATCGAAACCGGTCAGTTGCGGTGGACCGGGGACCTGCCAGCGGGAGGCAACGCCACTCCCATGACCTACAGCATCAACGGCCGGCAGTACGTCGTGATCGCGGCGGGCGGTCACGCGAAATTCAACTCGCCACGCAGCGATAGCCTGGTCGCCTTCGCGCTCCCACAAGCAAGCGACACAGCCAGCGCCGGCAATTGAGCGCACTCCGTTCAGGTCGCCGCGCGTTCGCGCTGCGACCTCCGTGCGGTGAAGCGCAGCCCTGTCACCGTCAGCCAGTTCCACCGCGATGAATTCCGCGATTTTCCAGTCCCCGAGAAATCGCGTCCGCCCCGAATTAGCTCGCACCCTTGAATGTTGCCATCCACCACTTGTTACCGTACGGATCACCGATCCCAGCAACTCTGTCGCCCCACGGCATGTCGGCCGGCGCACCCAGCGAGCGAGCGCCGAGACCGAGCGCGCGTTTATATGACGCATCGACGTCCGGCATGTATAGGTATAGGGTCGCCGGCGGAGGCGCGCTGGTGGGAGTTTTGTTCCATTCAGCGAGCGGACCGAACTCACGTGGAATCGATTTTGCGATGCCGAGCATCACGATCGAATCACCGATCTTGATCTCGGCGTGATAGCCATCTTCGTTTCCCGTCCCGGGAAACCGCACTTCGGCATTGAACGCCTGCTTAAGGAATTCGATCAAATCGAGGCGTCCGTAGATGTACGGCGTGACCGTGTGAAAATCTTTTTGCTGGTAGTCAGCCATAGGAATTCTCCCTGACCAATCTGGCTTTTGGCGCCCTTCCCACGTTAAATTGGGGCGACTCTTTGGATTAAAACGATGGCGTTTGAGCCGGTCGGTTTCAAGGGCAAAAAGATTCTCATCACCGGCGCCACCGGCCTGGTGGCGAGGCCCCTGGTGCGTGCGTACGCCCGGGAGGGGACAGTCTATGCGATGGCGCGATACGGGAGAGCGGAAGACCGACGCGCCATGGAAGCGCTGGGCGCAATACCAATCGCCGTCGATCTGGCCCAGCAGGAAAGTCTCGCGGCAGTTCCCGAAGATATCGACTACGTGATCAATTGCGCGGTTGCGCGCAGTGGCAATTTCGATGTGGACTTCCGTGCCAATGCCGACGGGGTTGGCTTCCTGATGGCTCGGTGTCGCAAGGCGATGGCGTTCCTGCACGTCTCCAGCACCGCGGTCTACGAATATCGCGGCCACGCGCCGCGCAAGGAATCCGACCCGCTCGGCGATAACCATCGCGCGATGTTTGCGACCTACTCCATCTCCAAGATCGCCGGCGAAAGGGTGTGCATGTTCGCTGCGCGCCAGTTCGGCATTCCGACTACCATCGCCCGGCTTTGCGTTCCTTATGGTGAGCAGGGCGGCTGGCCGTACTTTCATCTGATGATGATGCGCAACGGCGCGGCCATCGAGGTGCACCCCGAGCGTCCCAACTATTACAACCTGCTGCACGTCGAGGATTGCATCGAAAAGATCCCGCGCCTCTTGGCGGCCGCTACGCGGGAGGTCACCTTGACCAATTTCGCAGGCTCGCCGCGCGTGAGCATCGAGGAATGGTGCGACTATCTGGGTGAGCTGACCGGGCTCAAGCCGCGCTACGTCGACAATCCCAGCGCCTTCGGGAGCTTGTGCACCGACCTGACACGGATGCGCGAACTGGTGGGCGACACTAGGGTTGATTGGCACGCTGGCATCCGCGGCATGATTGCGGCGCTTGCACCAGAACTGTTGGAGCGCGGGTCCAATCGTTCGCCCGCTTAGGCGCCGGTCCAGCACCCGACAGGCGCAGATTGGTTTGCTAGGGGCCGGAACCGTCAGGTTAGGCGACCGCGGAACACCTCCTGCATGGCGGGCAGGATAACCGCCCAATCGGCCACAATCCCGAAGTTCGCGCGCTCGAAGATCGCGGCTTCCGGATCGTTGTTGATTGCGACTACGGTTTCGACGCGTTTGATTCCCACCGTGTGGTTCGGGACCCCGCGAATTCCAATCGCCAGATACAGGCGCGGATCGATAGCTTTGCCGGTGAGTCCCACCTGGAGCTGGCGCGGCACCCATCCAGCGTCCGTCACGCGCCGTGTCGCGCACAGCGCCGCGCGCATCACCCGAGCGAAGTCGGTCGCCCGTGCGACCCCTTCCGGCCCCCCCACCCCGGTTCCCACTCCTACCACCACTTCCGCACCCTCAAGTGGCTCGATCGATTCGTCAAGTAGCGAGTGCTGCGCGACCACCTCGCTGAGCGGCGCTGACAATTGCGGGACGATGGTTTCGACCGCGGCGATGCGCTCCGCACGTGGCTCAGCCAGCTCCAGCATCCCCTGGCGCACCGTCGCCATTTGCGGGTAGGTCTTGGAAAGAATGGGCGCGACAATATTTCCGCCGAAGGCTGGTTTGAGCGCGACCATCCGGTCCTGTTCATCTACCTCGAGCCCGATCGCGTCACCGGTGAGTCCCAGCCCCAGCCGCGCGGCAAGCCGCGGCCCCCAATCCCGTCCGCGTTCGCTGGCGGGGAGTAGGAGACCCCATGGCATCCTCTCGCGCACCAGCTGCGCAACTGCCGCGGCCGCGCTGGCCGGCGAATAGGACTCAAGCTCTTGATGGTCGAGCACCATGACGCGGTCCGCTCCATAGCTCGCGACCAATCCCGCGTGCTGCGCGAACGACTTGGGAAAACCGACCGCGACCACGGCCCCACCGAGACTCGCCGCGAGCTGGTCGGCGCGAGAAAGAAGCTCGAGCGAGCCGCGCGTGACATGCCCGCGCAGGTCCATCTCACATGCAACCCAGACGTCACGCGTGCGTGTCCCGTTGCGGATGCCGGGGGCAACAAGGCGGCGCTCCTTCTTGCGCGGCGTAAGCGCGCCCACTTTATCGAGATTTTCGACCAACGCAGCAGCAGCGCGTTCCGGATCGGCCGCGTCGATGAACTTGCATTCGGTCTTCGGGGTGCGCTGCACGAGCACTTCCTGCACCCAGGTCGGCGACCCCGCAAAGCCAAACGCGTCGCCCGCGCTGCTCAGCTCGCCCGCGCGGACGACCTGAATGGGTTTCGATTTGGCGGCTTCCTGCGCGCCCGGCTTCATCTTTATGGGTTGCGCCACCCGTTCCGCGCAGGTCAGCACCACCGGCATCAGCGCCTTGATCTCTTCGTAGCCCTCATCGCTTTCGCGCTCGGCGCGAATGATGCGGCCGTCGATCTCGAGTTTGCGCACCCCGGTAATTTGCGCAGCCGCGATCAGCTCCGCGATTTCGGGACCCACCTGCCCGGTTTCCGCATCGAGCGAATATTTGCCCAGCAGAACCAGGTCGAAGCTCCCACGCGCGAGCCAGGTGGCAAGCGCGCGCGCGGTCGCGAGCGTGTCCGATCCGGCAAAGGCCCGATCTTCCAGGTGCACCGCATGGTCCATCCCCATCGCGAGCGCATCGACCAGCGCTTGCCGCGCCTGCGGCGGACCCATCGTCACCACGGTGCACTCGGCGCCGTGCTTGTTCTTCAACTCGACTGCCAGCGAAATCGCGCGAAGGTCGAACGCGCTGATCACAGCGGGCCCATCGCGCTTGATGGTCTTGGTTTCGGCATCGAAGTTCGCGTCTTCGATGAGGGGAATCTGCTTAATGCACACTGCGATTTTGAGCACGAGCATCTCCTGTTTGCCCGAGGCTAATCGACTGCGACGCGCCGATGCAACAAACCCCACTTACGAGCACGCGCTCGATCGGTTAACGTGCGCGAAGTGCGGGTGCACCAAAAATCATGGGTGGGCGCGGCGGTCGCGCTGCTAAGTGTCGCGGGCATCTTCGGCTGCGCGCACGGCGCGGTGGCGGCAAGTCGGCAGCGCATCGTGTCGCTCACTCCTTCGGTGACCGAAATACTGTTCGCGCTGGGCGCGGGTGATGAAGTGGTCGGAGTATCGCAATATTCCGACTTCCCACCCGAGGCCACGCGCCTGCCCCGGGTCGGTTCATTTCTGACCCCAAATCTTGAGGCGATCATCGCCTTGCATCCGACCCTCGTGATCGGGATTGGTTTGTCGTCCGAAACGCGACAGATTCGTGCGCTCAGAGAAATGGGTTGCTCTATTCTGACCATCCGCGATGATTCGGTCGCGGAGATCAAGGAGAGTATCCGCGAGGTCGGGCGCAAGACCGACCGCGCGGATGGTGCCCGGAGGTTGCTGGAAAAACTGAATGTACAAATCTCCGAGGTTCGCAGCAGAGTATCCAAACTGCCACGGGTTAGCGTGTTGATGCTGGTGGGGCACGAACCCTTGATTGCGGTCGGACCCGGAACCTTCCTCGATGACCTGCTCAGGCTCTGCAATGCCGATAACATTGCGGATTCGTTGGGGCAGCAGTGGCCCAAACTCAGTATCGAGTACATCATCGCGATGAAACCGCAGGTCATACTCGACGGGCAGATGGGCTCCGACCCCGCCGCTCCCGCGCGGTTCTGGCAGAAGTATCCCACCATTCCCGCAGTGCAAAACCGCCGTGTCTACGGCTACTCCAGCGATCGGGTTCTGCATGCCGGCCCGCGGATTGGAACTTCCCTGGAAATGCTCGCCGCATTGATTCACCCGGAAACGTTCCCCGCATCGACGACGGCGCGAGGCGAAACCCGGTGACGACGCCGTCCGCGAATGCCGTGCGTCACAACCCCATCGCGGGTGCGTACCTCACCACCTCAAGGATGGTCTCGGTGCTCATGCTGCTCACGCTCCTGCTGCTTGCGACCATGCTGGTCGCGGCCAAGTTCGGGAGCGTGCATATAAGTCTGGTGAGCGCTTTCGCCGACGCGTCGAGCTCCGATCATGCGATTTTTTTCGCCGCCCGCCTGCCGCGACTAATAATGGCGGTCATCGTGGGCGCGGTGCTCGCGGCGGTGGGCGCCGCTCTGCAGGCGCTGGTGCGCAATCCCTTGGCTGAGGGTGGAATACTTGGCATCTCGGGCGGGGGCGCGCTTGGTGCGATTGTCGCGTTGGTGTTTCTGAGCGGGATCGGCGCATCCGAAACCACGGTAGTGCCGCTGGTTGCGTTCGGTGCCGCGCTGCTTTCGACCGTGGCCGTCTATCGGCTGGCGGAAGTGGAAGGGCAGCTCGAGCCATTTACGCTCCTGCTGGTCGGCGTGATTTTCAACGCGTTCTGGGGCGCCGCCATCATGGTAGTCAACAGTGTGGTCAATTTTTACTATGCGCACACGATCCTGTTCTGGTTGATGGGCAGCCTGGAGGCGCCGACCTGGCACGAAGTTGTGCTGGTTGCGGTGCTGGGCTTCGGCGGCTTTGTCGCGCTCATGTTCTATGCACGCGACATGAACCTGCTGAGCCTCGGCGACGAAGCCGCGGCCGAGCTGGGGGTGGACGTGGACTTCCTGCGCCGGCTTATCTTCGTGGCCACCTCGGTGATGGTCGGCGCGGTGGTTTCGGTAAGCGGCATCATCGCTTTCGTCGGACTGATCGTCCCGCATATGCTGCGGATTACATTTGGCTCCGATCACCGATTGCTGATCCCTGCTTCGCTGATCGGCGGTGCGGCCTTCATGGTAATCGCGGACCTGATTGCACGCGTTGCAATCGCGCCCGCGGAAATTCCAGTCGGAGCGATCACCGCGCTGTTCGGGGGTCCGTTCTTCGTTTACATGCTGCGGCGCGAAGGCGGAAAGCCGCTGGGACTGTGAGCACCGGCGCGGCCCCTCAGGATTCTGCCCTCACCGCGCGCGACCTGTGGGCGGGCTATGCGAGTGTGCCGGTGCTGCGCGGAGTCTCGCTCGAAGTCGTGCCCGGGGAGCTGCTCGCAATTGTCGGTCCCAACGGCAGCGGAAAGTCGACGTTGCTCCGAGTGCTCGGCGGCACGATGCGCCCGTGGCAGGGAAGCGTTGAGCTCCAAGGCCGACCCCTTAAGGGGCTGCAGCGTCGCGTGATCGCGCGCGAGATCGCCACCGTCGCCCAGGAGAATACGGTCGCGTTCCGGTTCACCGTGCTGGAAATCGTGCTGATGGGCCGCGCACCGCATTTAGGCGCGTTTCGCTTCGAGAGCCGTCACGATCTGGAGATCGCACAGGCGGCGCTCGCGCGCTTCGATCTTTTGCTGCTTGCGCATCGCCACATCGAGGAATTGTCGGGTGGCGAGCGCAAGCGCGTGTTCCTGGCGCGCGCGCTCACCCAGCAGCCGCGTGTCATGCTGCTCGACGAACCGACCGCATTCCTGGACCTCAAGCACGTGGTGGGAATTTTCTCGCGCTTCCGGGAATTGGCGACAGCACGTGGCCTGGCCGTGGTAGCGACCCTGCACGATCTGAATGCCGCGGCAGCGTATGCCGACCGGGTGATGCTGCTCAAGGCGGGCGAGGTGGTCGGCTACGGTACGCCCTCCGAAGTTCTAACCGAGAGCAATCTGAGATCGGTCTACGAAACCGAAATCTACGTGGGAAAAAACCCGGTCACGGGTCAGCTGACGATCCTGCCGGCGCACATTCCTCGTATGACTCCTCAGTAATCGTCAAACGGAGTGTTTGAATTACCTTTTGCGAGTCTCTTGGGTTCGCTCCTCGTTTCTCACCACGGCCGACGGAACAGCCTAGAAGCCCAATCCATAGAGCTGTGCCGCGTTATCGTGGGTGAGCTTCCTGCGCATCTCCGCGGACAGCGACCTCATCTGCCGCTCGATGGTGGCACGCGAGTTCGGCCAGGTGCTGTCGGGATGCGGATAGTCGGAGGCCCACATCAGGTGTCCATCGCCGAAAAATGGCAGCAGCGACATCGCGACATGATCTTCCTGGAAGGTCGTATAGATCTGCCGTCTGAAGAGCTCACTCGGTTTCATCATCAGTGCAATGCCGCCGTGTTGATCCCAGTACTCGCGCGCTTCCCAGAGCCGCCAGTGCCGATAGTCGAGTTCCTGCACGACCCACGGTAGCCAGCCGAGCCCGCTCTCTGCCATCACCAACCGCATCTTCGGATGCCGCTCGAGAATGCCCCACGCGAACAGATCGACGAACGGATCGAGGAACTGTTCAATAAACGCCTTGGTCGCGGTGAATGCGCTAGCGGGTTTGCCGGCCGCCGGGTCATTGGGAACGCCGAAAAACACGGTCACGTGGAAGGAGAGAATAAGCCCGCTCTCCTCGAGTGCGCTCCAAAACGGTTCCCAGGCTCGATCGTGAAGACGTGGCCTGACGTTGGCGATCTGAAGGTTCGCCTGGCGAAAACCTCCTCGGGCGGCCAGCCGCAGCATCTCCTTCAAAGCCGCCTCGGGGGACTCGGGCAGCATCGCCACGCTAATCAGGCGATCCGGAGCCGCGGCGCAAAACTCCGCCAGCCAGTCGTTGTAGGCGCGATAGCAGTCGTCGCGCAGCGCCGGATCCTCGCCGATGATCGAGACGACCGGACCGAACATCACGTGGGTTTGCACCCCGTCGCGGTCCATGTCGGCCAGCCGCAACGCGGCAACCCCGGGACGGCGGGCGCTCTGTTCGCTGATCCCGCTGCGGTCGAAGGCATTGATTACCGGGCTCGGCGGCCTCGCCGCTCCAGACGCGGGACGCTTGCCGAACCACGGACCCCAAACCTTGCCTTCGCACAGCCACACCGCGCGTCCATCGCGCTCCTCCACCCGGGGTGCACGATCGCGCATCGACGACACCAGGCGCTGTATCCACAGGTCGTCGGGCAGCAACCTCAGTCACCCAACCCACCGATAAACCCTGGAAAGGCAGAGCCGCCGGCGTAAGAGATTCGTTCGGCAACATTTGGTACATCGAGACCTACCAAGGCTGAGGAGAACGCTCGAAAAAACGGTGTGAGAGCTGCCCCTCGTCCACCGAGGGCCAACTTGCTCAACCCCGAGCTCCTCTTGAAGGGCAGGACGTAG
>DASXMJ010000096.1 GCA_036495685.1 Candidatus Binataceae bacterium
AACAGCGAATTTGATCTCCTCGTTGACGCCGCCGGCCTTGTATTGAGAGGGCTTCATGCCCAGCATATGTGTCGACTTCTCATAGAAGCGCCCACTGGAATTGAAGCCCGCGTCATAGATCGCCTCGGTTGGAGATCGCGCTAGAAAACTGATCCAAATCGCGCTGAAAAAGTGATCCACCCCGGCCTAGACTCCGGTAGATCGCACGCGAAAAGGCGGGCGGAGCCGGAGGACGAGGATGCTGCAGATGGATCAAGTGCACGTCATACGACACAAGGTTCTAGTCGAGGGCCAGAGTATCCGGCGGGTCGCACGGGAGATGGGTTTAAGCCGCATCACGGTGCGGAAGTACGTGGAACGGTCGGAGCCGGGGCCGCGGCGTTATAGGCGACGAGCCCGGCCGGTATGGGAGCGGGTCCGGGCGCGCCTGGAGGAACTGCTGGCGGAGTGGGAGCCCCGCACGACGGCCAAGCAGCGGCTGACCGGGGTGCGGTTGCATCGCGCGCTACGGGAAGAGGGATACCAGGTCGGCCTGACCATGATTCTTGAGTACCTGCGCGAGCGCCGCCGGCAGCGGGCGGAAGTTTATGTGCCGCTGGTTCATCGTCCCGGCGAAGCGCAGGTCGATTTTTTCGAGGTGGTGGTGGAGGTCGGGGGCGAACGGCGCAAGGCGTGGAAGTTCCTGCTGCACCTGATGTATTCGGGGCGTGAGTTCGCGTGGCTGTACGAACGGTGCGATCAGCTCGCCTTTCTCGACGGCCACGTGCGGGCGTTTGCCTATCTGGACGTAGTGGTGCGGCGCTGCGTCTATGACAATCTTACGGCGGCGGTGCGCAAGATAGTTGGTGCGCGCCGCGAGCTGACCGGGCGCTTCCTCGCTCTGGTCGGCCACTATCTATTCGAGCCCGACTTCGCCCGCATCGGAGAGGGACATGACAAGGGTGGCGTGGAGTCCCGCGGCAAGGCGATTCGGCTTGCGCATCTAACCCCGATTCCGCAAGGCGAAAGCCTCGAGGCGATCTCGCGTCAGTTGCTGGCGGATCTGAACGCGGCGTTCGAGACGCGGTGCGATGCAACCGGAAAGTTTGCCACTGAACGGTGGCAGGAGGAACGTGCGCAACTGCTGGCGCTTCCGGCCACCGCCTTCGAGGTGCGCAAGGCGGTGCCGGTCGAGATCGGCTCGCGCTCGATGGTCCGGATCGAAGGCGCCTGGTACTCGGTGCCGTCGCGCTGGGCACGGCTGAGCGCGACCGCTTACATCGGAGTCGACGACGTCCGCATTACCTGCCTGGGCGAGAGCGTGACGCAACCCCGGGTGCAGTTCGGAACTCGCCAGGTCCGCTATCGGCATTACCTTCCCGAACTGGCGCGTAAGCCGCACGCGGTGCGCCAAGTCGCCCCGGAGTTGATCGCCGAGTTGGGTCCGCCGTGGAATGGACTCTGGGAACTGCTGACTGGAGCGCACGGGGAACTGGAAGCTGCGCGGGTGCTGGCCCGGCTGTTAGGTGCGGTCTGCGAACATGGCGAGGAGCGCGTGCGGCTGGCGCTGGAAGCGGCAATCGCCCAACGCCGCTCCGAGACGCCCGACCGGTCTGTGCCCGAGCCTGCGCTTGAGAACATCGCGGTGCCCGATGCGCTCGCCTCCTATAAAGTAGAAGCCGGCCGGGCCTCCGATTACGACCATCTGCTGTTCGCCGATGGAGGCGCCCATGAGTAACGCGGCGGCGGAGGCGGTCATCCAGGAGTATTGTCACGAGCTCAAGCTGGCGGCGGTGGTGCGCGACTATCCCGGACTGTGCCGGCGCGCCCGCGACGGCGGCTGGGCCTACGAGGACCTGCTGCGCGAACTGCTCGAGGCCGAGATCACCAACCGGCATCAGAGCACCGCGCGCCGCTTGCTGCGCGAAGCGCGCTTTCCCGATATCAAGACGCTCGATCAGCTCGATTGGTCCGTGCTCAAGGGCGTGTCGCGGCCCAAGCTCATGGAGCTTGCTAGTTGCGAGTTCATCGGGCGCGCAGAGGACGTGATTTTGGCGGGTCCGATCGGCAGTGGAAAGACGCATCTTGCGATAGCACTGGGAGTCGAGGCCACGCGCCGACGCCTGCGGGTTCACTTCGCTCGCGCTGCGGACCTGGTACAGAGCCTTCTTGAGGCCCGCGACGAGCGGCGGCTGACCGTGCTCCAGCAGCGTTATCAGAAAGTCGCGCTGTTAATCGTGGATGAGCTGGGATTCGTTCCCTTCGAGCGCGCTGGCGGCGAGCTGTTGTTCAATCTGCTCGCCCAGCGCTACGAACGCCGCTCCACCATCATCACCACCAATCTGGCGTTCTCCGAGTGGGTCAAGGTCTTCGGCGACGAGAAGCTCACCACCGCGCTGCTCGATCGCCTCAGCCACCACGCTCACATTTTGACCACTCGAGGTGATTCCTTTCGCAGCCAGCGCGCGACCAAGACCGTCGCCAGTGCGAAGAAGGAGGCCCATGCAGACAATGGTGGAGCGCGTTAGCAACGCTGATCGCGCAAGGTACTGCGCTGGGCGCGATCCCCTAACGCGCACCAAGGGGAAAACCAGACGATTACAATAGTTCCAGGAGCAGATCGATGAGCTGGGCCAAAGAAATTCCCCCTAGGAAGCCCCAGGAACGATTTTCGAGACCCAGGGCACAGGGCAGTACCCCCGCAAATGGCTTCCTTAAGGAACGAGAAGCTTAGAACCTTATGGAGGGTGGGCCGAATCTGAATATCAAAGTGCCAGACCGGATTGTCAAAAGCAGAGAGACCACGAGCCGAGGGTGGATCACTTTTTCGGCGTTACAGTGGATCACTTTCAGAGCGTTGCAAACAGAAGATCTTGTAACCGGTCTTATGCGAGATCTTACACTCTCTGCACAGCTCCGCCATCGTCTCGCCAGCTAGTCGCCGCGCTACAAACTGCGGCCTTTTGTCCATCACCGAACAATCCTTCCATGGCATCCCATACCTCCTCCCAAAAAGGCGAGAAAGTGTAACCTATGTGTCCGGTAGTGCGTCCGGCAAAAGCTGGCGCGTTCAGCGGGAAGTGAGTCCCGCCAAGGCAAGAGCCAGAAGCCTTGTAGCTTGGATGGCAGGGAGGAGGGAAACCAATGACCTGAAGCCCATCGACAAAATCGTCGTAAGGACGACTGCGAGTCACCGGGCCGCAGCGCAAGCGAACGCACAGGTGGCCCCGGAGCCGGAACAATCAAGGGGCGAGCTTTGTTCGAAACGGGTCGATTATCCAGGGAACAACCGGCCTGACGGTCACCGCTGCGGTCTTGACCTCGATTGCGGTTACGCCGGCCACTTCTTCGATCGCCAAGGGAACCGCCGTGCAGCTAACCGCCACCGGGACCTTCAACGATGGCTCTACCCAGGTTCTGATCCCTACCTTGCTGAGTTGGACCCCTGCACCCACGGGCATTGCCACAGTTAGTCCCACAAAGAACCCGCAGTCCTGAATTGCCAACGAATCCGGCGGGGCTTCTCCATTGCGAGGGCTCTTCTAACGCGTGGACAGAGCGATCGCCTTGTTCGCCGTACGAGTGGCGTACGCCAACCGACGTGACGTTGAACCTTTTTTTCGAAAGATCGCCGCTCTTCAGGATTTCGTGCTCGATTTGTTCGCCCGAGAGAGATTGCTCTGGCTGGCCGGAGTTTACGAGTCGTGGCAATCGGAACCGGGCCATCGGCAACGAACTTCACTATCATCACGACCAGAGCAAATCGGCTGATCGAACCGATTGATGATCGAATGCCGGTTATTCTCGGTGAACGAACTGCAGAAGAGTGGATCAGTCCGGGCCAAAAAGATCACTTGCGGCTGAAATCGCTGCTGGTGCCGGCTCCGGACGACAAGCTCGTCCCGAGCCCAGCCTCATCACTCGTGAATAACGTGAACAATGAAGGGCCGGAGCTGCTCATGCCCGATCCAACTACCCCGGCGCAACAGACTGTATTTTAGAAAAGCTCGATCCAAACCCAGTGCTCGCGCCCGAACCGGAAAATACGCACACGAAAGTTCGTCGAGGAATTATTTCAATCACCAGGATTTCAGCCCCCTTCATCGGGGACCGGTTTGAAGCTTGATCATCGTAGTCAAGATCTCCGATCTTCGGGCTCGAGCGCAAAGAGCGCTGGATGGTCTTCGTGAGCGACCGACGAGCACTTTGCGCACCTGAGCCAGTTTCTTGACGTTGATGGGTTTAGGCAATTTCCGGGAGCAGTCGTCGAAGCAGTGTGTATCACGGCCTCCTCGGCGTGGACCTCGGGCCGCGCCGATTCTGCCCGCGAGCGCATGGCGCAAGGGATCGCCTTCGCCCGGAATAGCCGCCGACCTTACGATTTGGCGGAGGGGCGATTGTTTGAAGGCGTAATGTCTTATTTTCTCGGAGAACCGCTGCAGGGCGAGATTGCGGCAACGCAAGCATTAGCCATCGCTCAAGAGCACGGCTTTCCATTCATCACGGACTTGGCCCGCCCGGCGCTCGGTATCGCGCTGGCGCAGCTCGGCCGTACTGGTGAAGGCGTGGCGCTGATTCGCCGGGGTTTGGCCGGCCTTGCCGAAAGCAGGTCTGTTATCAATATCACGAGCATGCTCACCATGCTGGCCGAGGCTCAAGCTCTTGACGGGAAGATCGACGACGCTCTCATCACCATCGAGGAGGCGGTCAAAGCAAACCCCGAGGAACTTGTCTTGCGGCCCCATGCGCTGACCGGCCGCGGAGGCCTACGTCTCAAGGTTGGGCGGACCGTACTGGCCGAGGCCGATTTCCGCGATGCCATCGAGCTTGCGCAAAACATGAGTGCAAAGGCATACGAGTTGCGTGCAACAATCGGTCTCGCGCGTCTGCTGCGCGATACCAATCGCCGCGATGAAGCGCGCGCGATGCTCGCCGACATCTACAACTGGTTCACCGAGGGCTTCGACACCGCCGACCTCAAAGATGCGAAGGCCCTCCTCGATGAGCTAAGCCGCTAACCCCTCCGGGAGCCGCAATCGATGCAATGTGAAAACTGCCGATGCGAAAACCCTGAGGGCAAGCACTTCTGCGTTGATTGCGGCGCCGCGCTCGCGCTGCGCTGTCCCCAATGCGGCAGCGCCAATCCAGCAGATAAGAAGTTCTGTGGCGACTGCG
>DASXMJ010000097.1 GCA_036495685.1 Candidatus Binataceae bacterium
GAGCTGAGCGACCGGTATTGCAGGTAGCGTGGTGATCTTGACCGTGCCGCGCGAGGATAAATCGACCGACATATGAGCGACGGTCTCGTTATCCGGCGCGTCCACAATTGTCACAAAATCGTAACCGCCAAGGACCGCGTATTGGGTGACGACCTTGCAGCCGAACTCCGCGATCTCCTTGTTCACCGCATCGAGCCGCTCGGGATCCTTATGCAGAGTCTGGCTGCCCTCGGGAGTCAACGAACTGAGCAGGATGTAGGTCGGCATTGTTTCTACCTCCTGAGCTCTGAAGTTTCACTTACTAAGAGCCTCCCGCTCGTCCCTTGTTAAATCAAGTCAATTGCCTTTCCACGAAGTTTTGGACGCTCGAGAAGGTCCCTGCTGAAATCTGATCTGACCGAGAATTGGGACAATGTGGAAACCCCGAGCGACCAGCCGCGATGAGCCGACGCGAGCGCGACCGATGTTGTTCTTGGCCTGAGCCCGTTTAGGTCCTAATTGTCAGGGTCCATAAGGTCCGACCTTAAAGAGCTTCGATACCGCACAGTCTATACGGTCCTTTACTTGACCCGCAGGTATATCTGGCCTTACCCCATGGAAGTATCCCACCGATAGGTTAGTGTCTGCCGGGAATGAGATGCAAATTCGCGCAAGGAGTGTTCACGAAAGACCAATCTTTGAGCCTTCCAAGCAGGCGAACGATTTCTGCAAGATTGCGCCGTGGACGGAATTTGCAGCCCGAGGACGATGCAATGATCAAATTGTATGGAACCGCGAGGTCGCGCGCGGCACGGAGCCTGTGGGCGCTGGAGGAAGTCGGGCAGTGACTACTGAAAATCAAAAAGTAGCGAAAAGTTCTAGAGATTCCGCTCGGCGGCCCGTAATGTCGCCGGCATGCTCGCATTCATCACGACATTATTCTCCTGGCTCGCTTGGCGGTTTCGCAACCGCGCGGAACTGGAACTCGAGCTCATCGCGCTCCGGCACCAGGTGGTGGTCCTGTATCGCCGACACTTCGGCCGCGTGCGGTTGTGCTCCATCGATCGGATGCTCTGGGTCTGGCTCTACCGGGTGTGGCCACGTTGCCTCGAAGCAATGGTGCTGGTGAAGCCGGCTACCGTCGTCCACTGGCACCGGCAAGGTTTTCGACTCTACTGGCGTTGGCGCTCACGGTCTGGACGAAGACCAATGGCTCGCGAAACTCGCAAATTGATCCGCCAGATGTGCCGTGCCAACCCGCTCTGGGGTGCACCCCGCATCCACGGTGAGTTGCTGAAGCTCGGCATCAAAATCAGTCAGGCGACCGTCGCCAAGTACATGCTGCATCGACCGCACTCCCCATCGCCGACCTGGCCTAGTTTCTTGTCCAACCACGCATTGGGCATCACTGCCATCGACTTGTTCATCGTGCCTTCGGCGACCTTCCGGCTGCTGTTCGTAATGCTCATACTGGTCCACGACCGCCGGAAGATTGTCCGCTTCGATGTCACTCAGCATCCGACTGCAGGCTGGCTGTCGCGTCAGGTGACCGAAGCATTCCCGTGGGACACCGCGCCTCGCTTTCTGCTGCGCGATCGCGATGCCTCGTACGGCGCGCTGTTCAGGCGACGGGTCGAGGCGATGGACATCACCGAGATCATCACTGCGCCGCGCTCACCCTGGCAGAATCCATACATCGAGAGGGTCATCGGCTCGATCCCGCGGGAGTGTCTCGACTACCTCGTCGTCTTCAACGAGCGCCATCTTCGCCGTGTGCTCTCGTCCTATATCGACTATTACCACCGCACCCGGACCCGTCTATCGCTCGACAAGGATTGTCCGCACTCGCGTTCTATCCAGCCGCCGACGAGCGGCCGAGTCATCGCCATCCCGCAAGTCGGCGGGTTGCACCATCGCTACCAGCGCCTCGCGGCCTGACGATATCAACTACTGCTTCCTATTGGTGGCGCTCCTCCCGGTACCGCATCGGGTGCGGATCCGAAGACTGCAGGAAACTAAATCTTGACTGCGCGACGGTCGTTTACAATTCCACGTCCGGCGCGGCTCGGTTCATCGCCGCCGGTCAGCCCCCGTCTTCTCCAGCCGTTCCAATTTTCGTTCGGATGAGATTTTTACCAAGGACAGGACTAAGCACCGGATTTCCTTGGTATTTTAGGAACTAATCTCTTGGGTTGGAGGAATATTGAAAGAATCTCCACCAACTTTGCGAACGCAGGTGCCGAAGGATTCTTGGCATCGTCCAGGCCTTAGAACCGACCTCGTCGAAAGGAAGCTCGTTGTCATGTTACAGCACAAGAACCTTGGGGGATCAGCATCAGGCGATCCATTGAATAACAACGAAGCAGAAGGCCATTAGTGGCAGGCCCGCAAGCAGGCCAACCCGAGCCCATTCGCGGCTCGAAATGCCGAGGCGGTTAGCGGCCACGATGTTTGGGATATTGCCGGGAATCAGCATGCCGCCGCTGATAAGTAGCCCCATCAGTACCGCGCGCTGCTGAGCGGGCGCGAGCGAGGGACCGATTTCGGCGGCGGTGAGCGTGGCGTTATCGACAATCGCGGAAACCGAATTGATCCAGAAGAGACCCCATTGCGGCATGCGGGTAATGTACTCGTCGACCAGCGGGCGCAGGCCCCACGAGAGGCCGACTAGTCCCATCACAAAGATATAGACCTTCGCCGCCCGCAGGATGATCTCGTCCCAACCCTCGGTATGCACATCCGCCTTAAGCGAATGACCGTGCTTTGCAGGCAGAAACAGGCTCACCACGCCAACAATCACAATGCCGGCTACGACGAGTGGCCCGAGCAATCGCGCGAGATACCAGAAGTCGGTCTGGAGCGCCGCGATCGCGATGGTGCCTAAGGGCTCGCCCACCGGGGTCAGCGCAGCTCCCAGGCCGATAGAGAAGCACGCCAGCACCACGGCCGCGATTTCGCTCCAGCGATCGAGCTTGAGGAGCGCGATCGCCTCTACCAAAACCAGCGCCGCGATGACGGCGGTTATGACGCTGGAAAGGAGACCGAGAACAATGATCAAGCCGAAGTATATCCAGCGCGGGGCCACGACCTTCACGAGGCGTGCCACGACGCGGTCGAGCGATGGGCGGATCAGCCGCGCGACTACGCCAAAGATGAGAACCGCGATGGTAAGGGCAACGGGCTCGGTAAGAGCCTTGTACAGCAGTCCCCCTCCCCACTGACCGGTGAGCCCGGAAGCAAAAGCACCGGCCGCGAGGAAAAAAATCTCAATGTTGTGTTCGATGGGCTTGACCAGTACTGGACCGAGCAGAACGGTAAGCAGGAGTAGAGTCAGGCCAAAAATCATCGCCGGGCGGACCGGTAAGTCGAGCAGCTATTATGCCCGCGGAACCGCGAGAGGTCAGACAGCGTCGTTGCCGTGCTCCTGGGTGCGGATGCGAATCACGTCATCGAGTGTGGTGATGAAGATCTTGCCATCGCCGATCTTGCCGGTGTGCGCTTTGAGCATAATTGCGTCTGCAGCCGCGGCTGCCATCTCGTCCTTCACCACCAGGTCGATCTTGAGCTTGGGCAGGAAGTCGACGACATATTCGGAACCTCGGTACATTTCGGTGTGGCCTTTCTGGCGGCCGAAACCCTTCACCTCGTATACCGTTAATCCGGTAATCCCGATGCTCTGTAGCTCCTGCTTTACGGCGTCGAGCGTGAAAGGTTTGATAATCGCTTCGATCTTTTTCATCTTGCTCCCTGAGCGAGAAATTAGTCACCGCGCACTCATTAAGTCGGCGCGCGCCAGATGAGCCACCCGACCGCAAGCGCGACACCGGCAGCTGCCGGGATCGGCGGCGCTCCGACCAGAAAAATCGCGCTCAGGACTCCGATCACGCCGGCGGCGATGGTTACAGCCATGTAGCGGGGTCGCGACAAAGCGTTCGGCTTCATTTGGTGCGCCTCCCCTTTCCTCGGAACAGCCGCAGGAAATCTGGGCGCCAAGCGCGGCCCACGTTTCGTCGCCGCTCTGCTTCGAGCAGATCGCGCGCGATCTTTCGTTCCGCGGAGGTCGGCGCAAAATCGAGGGCCAGCTGCAGCTCTTCAAGCGCCCTGGTGGGAACGCCGACCCGCTGAAACATCTCCGCCATGCGCAGATGCCCCCAAAAGTTGGCGGGCTCCAGATCGACAGCAGCTCGCAGCGCCTGTTCGGCTTCGGGAATTTCCAGTCCCTTGGTGAGCGCGATGCCGAGGGCAAGCTGCGCGTAGAACGACTTAGGGTCGAGTTCCACGCTCTGGCGCAGCAAGCCAACCGCTTTTTCGATGTGGTTACGTTCGAGTTCCTCGACTCCGCGAACCATCAGTGCGTTCGCATCGCGAACGATCGGCGTTGGGCGTTTGCCATCCATAACCGGGGCATTAACCGCACCACCCGATTGTACAGCCATCTCCATCGAGATTCCTATTTGTAGAAGATGCTCTTGCCCGGCTTAATGAACATCCAGCCGACGAAAATCGCGAACATTACGACCGCGAAAATGATCTGCCCTGCCATGATTCTTTCTCCTGGCCGCCTTAGTCCGCCGCCACTTCGACTGAGCGACCGGTGCCGGCCGTGACCAGTTGGAACTCGGGATAGCCGAGCGCACCCATTTCGGGCAGGTCGAGGCCCTCGAGCTCGGTTGCCGCCCCCACACGCTGACCCACCACGATGTCGACGATCCAGTTGAGGACGTATGACAGGGTGAAGATGACGCCGATCAAGGTCGCGCACCCGATGAGCTGGGCCACCAGTTGGCTCGGATCACCATAGAACAGCCCCCTGACCGAACCGTTGACCCCGTTCCAGCTGCCGCCGTAGTTGCTGGTTCCATCGGCGAAGAGACCCACTGAAATGACACCCCAAAGACCACAGGTTCCGTGGACCGAGATAGCGCCCACCGGATCGTCGACCGCCAGGACGCGCTCGATAAACTCAACGCTGAGACACACGATCATGCCAGCAGCGAAGCCGATGATTGCGGCCCCCACGGTGTTGACGAAGCCGCTGGGAGCGGTGATTGCGACCAGGCCCGCTAGGAGTCCGTTACCCGCCATTGAGGCGTCGGGTTTGCCATACCTGATCCACATGTAGAGCAACGATGCTATCGAACCGGTGCAGCCTGCGAGCATCGTGTTGACCGCGATCGTGCCTATTCGCAGATCACCGTTGGCCGATGCACCCAAGGTGCTGCCGGGATTGAACCCGAACCACCCGAAGGCCAGGATGAAGCAGCCGATCAGGACCATCGTCATGTCGTGGCCAGGCATTGGGTTCGGCTTGCCATTCTTGTTGTATTTCCCGATTCGGGGTCCGATGATCATCGACACGGCCAAAGCGCTCATGCCGCCTACCGCATGAACCACTCCGGAGCCGGCGAAATCACAGTAGCCATGACCGAGCCCATAGTTCGCTCCAAGCGCCGAGGTCCATCCTCCGCCCCACGCCCAGTTCGCGTAGAGCGGATATGTGATCGCGGCAAGAGCCATGCTGGAGATTGCGAACGCAGCAAACTTCCACCTTTCCGCTGCTGCACCAGTAACGATCGTCGCAGCCGTGTCCATGAAGACCATCTGGAAGAGGAACATCACCATTATGCCGACATCGTAGCTGGCGCCGCTCAGGAAAAATCCCCTTTGACCGAACAGTCCCCAGGTCTTTCCGCCCAGGAAGTTGAAACTGAACTCGGAATTGAGAGGAGTGAGTCCGCCCAAAGTGCTAACTGGTGCACATCCACCCTGTTGCAAAGCGAAGCCCATCACCCAGTACGCAAACAGGCCAAACCCATACACCATGAAATTCATCATGAACGTGTGGTTGGCGTTCTTGGCGCGGCACAATCCGGTTTCGACCGCCGCAAACCCGGCCTGCATGAACATGACCAGATAGCCGGTCACGAGCGTCCATACGAAGTTGACCGCAATTCGATTCTGGCCGACCTGATTGACGACATCCGCGATCGTAAGACCTGCTTTGGAGTCGCTGACGGGAACGTCATTGACAGTTCCGGTCAGAGTGCCGCCCGGGTCGCCCTTCGCTAAGTCGGCTGCAGATGGGCCACTGATGCCTTTGATATCGGCGTTCGTGATGGGCACCGGCGGTGCTGCAGGCGAGGCTGCCGCTGCGGGAGACGCCGTCTGTGCAAGCACGATCGAGGTTGGTATCAGCCATCCGATGACCAATAGTACGGCAGTCAAGGCAATGAGCCGATGCCGCGCGCGGTTGATTCGTGTCAGTATCATGGCGTCCTCTTACATCTTCCAGATCGCGTTTTTGAGATGGGCACCGTTGACGATCTTCAGCGCGCCAAACGCGGCGACCAGAAATCCGGCCACCGCAACCAGCAGTTGCGCGTATACTCCCGGAACCTCCACACTCAAGACGGCTATGAACCAGCCGACCAAACATACGATCAGTCCCACAATTCTCATTCCCTCTCTCCCTCTGATTCGTCAGTCGCCTTAGCTGCGTCGCTGCTGCAGGGTGCCCATCATACGTATGCCGCCTATTCTTTCTTCCCCGGTTCGAGATGTTCCAGCGGTTTGATTTTCACAAACCAAGCCGCGGATGCGATCAGGCAGGCCAGTCCCGCGATGGCGAAGAGTGGCCCTAACGCGAAGAGGCCGGCCGGCAGAAACGTAAGGCCGAGTAGAAAGAGAAACAGCGACCAACCCTGTTGACTGTTTGCGCCCATCGGGCAAAGTTCCTCCGTTGTCTTGGTCATCCAGCCAAATGCCCAGCCGGCCCTCTTGTCCGCTTGGCAGGTGTGCTTCGCGCAGTCCGTCGCGAGCTTAGCCGAGCCAACTCGGCACGGAGCCGAAGTCTCAAACGCAACCCACATGCCACCCGTGTGACTGACTATTAGGTCCGACCTCTGAAACGAGCAGCAAAACTGATGAAGTAGAATCTCTCCACCTCCAGTTTTAGACCGCGGATGCCACCAACCGAGTCGACTACCACTTCACTTCGCGATCGGAGCAAGTGTGCTGCCTATCTGAGCGTCTGGTGCCCAGCCGATGCGCAGTAGCGACATGTCGCGGTCTCAACCGACCGTATGAAACGGACAAAATAGCGATACCTATGGAGTATAAGGGTGAGCTAACTGACTTAGTGCTATTGCTAGGAACGAAAGACTAATCGTGCTTGACAGCCAAGCCGCGACGAAGGGCATACAGCGCGAGTCCCAGACGATCCCGTAGCTCGAGTTTCTTGAATATGTTGTTGAGATGAGTCTTGACGGTTGTTTCACTGATAGAGAGCCGACTAGCGATCTCCACGTTCCGAAGTCCAACGGCGACGCAATGAACGATCTCCAATTCGCGGCCGGTGAGCTGCTTAGTGCCGGAGGCCCCCCACTGAGAGGCGATTTCGGCCTGCAAGTCGGGAGGCATCCAGACCAACCCGGAAGCGACAGCGCGAATCGCCTCGAGCAGGGTCTGCACAGCGAAGCGTTTCTGCACCACTGCGCGGGCGCCAAGCCGCATCGCCGCAATCGCATTTTCCACGCTTTCGCTTGCGGTCAGGACAACTACTTTGGTGAGCGGCGCCAGGTCACCGATGTCGCTCAATGCCCAGCGTTCCATCTGTAGATCGAGCAACAGAACGTCGCATAACGTTTTGTCGAGAACCGCCTTCACAGCGCTCGCCTTGTCTACCTCGCCGACTACCTGCATGTCCTTCTGGCGCCGAAGAAGGGACTTCAAGCCCCCGCGGAACAGCGTGTGGTCATCGGCGAGTACCAATCGGATTGGGGAATTCATGTTCGTGAAGGCAACTCGATCTCGAGATGCGCCCCGGCGGAGGTTCCCGGTCGAATAGCCAAGCGACCGCCGAATTCGGCCACCCGGGAGGCGATAGTCCATGGCGAAGTATTGAAGTCGGTGAAGCCGACACCGTCATCGTCAATGGCGATGCGAATCGTCTCGCCGGCTTGTTCGACCTTGATCCGCGCGAAGCGAGCATGCGCGTGTCTCTGGGTGTTCCGGATTCCTTCCAAAAGGATCTGAATGATATGCTCCACGACAGGACCGCGCCCCACAAAAGCGGTTTCGACCCGGAACTCGGTCGCCGCATCCAAGGGCGGGACCGGGACAAGACCGCGATCAGCCCGCGCCAGAGATCGAAGGAATTTTCGGACCTCGTCGTACTCGAAGGCTACGCAGGTCTGTATTTCTGTGATTTCTCCGAGGGCCTCGGACGATTGATTGCTGGTGAGCATATCCCGGCAAGTCTCGAGGCGAAGATTGATTCCTGCAAGTGCCTGCAGGAATCCGTCGTGGAGCGATCGCGCGATAGTCTGCCGTTCAGTCTCAGCCTCGAGGTCGCGCAAGCGGAATTCGAACTCGTCGCGCTTACGCCCGAAGAAGTCGATCAAATATCCCGCGATCCCGAGGTAGACCGCCCTCATCAAGAGCTGGTTAGAAATTGCGGTTTCGGAAAAAAACAGCGCAAGCAGGTAGAGAAAGACCGACACCGCGGTGACGATGACGCGCAAGCTGAACTCGGCCCAGGATCCAGTCGCGATGATCGCGAAAAGGAACATCGCAAACGCAGGACTCGTCGGACCCTCGGTGAAGAAGGCAAGGATCGCGGCGAAGACAATATCGAGCGCGGCAGTAGCCCCCAGAAAACGCCTCGTTACAGGACTGCGACGAGCGAGGAGATACGCCGCCGCGCCGTAGACCAGATGAGCCGCCAGTGTGACTAGCATGGAACGAGCGATCCCAAAGAGTCCCCCTGTTGCCGGATCGACATAAATGGAGAGCAGGACCAGCAGGCATACCACGATCCGAGCGCGCGCGATTGTCAATGCCTGGGTCTCGAAGTCAGACGTTGATGGGCCTCTATTTGGTTTGCGCTCGATGCCGACGAGCATTTTCGTCGCTCCCCGCAAAGCACTGTCTAGTGATTGAGACGAATTGCGCAACTGTCGTGCCGCCAATTCATCGAAACGTCCCCGATCCATCCTTGGTTGGAGTCAAATCGGTCCAAAGGACTAGGTCAGACGCCCCAACCCGGTAGGATCCTTCGGGCCACAAGTCAGCTTGCAATTTTTGGAACAATACACACTGAAAACACGCCGTACCGAATAAAGAGGAGGCAATGAGTTACTCTCTCCGATGTCTGCGGCTGGCGCCTGCTGCTGACCGGAAGAGCAGTGCTGCCGCGTCAGGCATGCCGAGTGCTGGCTGTCCTGGCGTTCGCACGTAAAAGGATGAACTCGGGAAAGCATGGATCCACCCGCCCGGTGCCAGCTGCCTCAGAGGCCGGGCGAGATCTCCGGCAATCCCGTCAGTGCTGGCCCTCCAACTCTTGCGGCTCCTTCGGTTACCGCATCGGGCAAGCGTGCAGCCCGCTGGCGCATCTTCTGAGAGAGGTGCCCGATCCGCAATTCATCGATCGGATCGGTCTTCGTGTGTGTGGCGAAATACTGATTCTGGCAGGATGCGACGTTGAAGTGCAGACTTGTGAAACGTTCCCACACGGTTAAGGTTCGTCTCGATGAGATTGCTGTTCAGCTTGATCGCCCACTTGCTGGTGACCTTCGCTCGCCTTGCCAGGCTGGGCGGTCTTGGCACGGTCGCAGCCGAATCATTGGCGGTCAAACACCAGTTGCTCAT
>DASXMJ010000098.1 GCA_036495685.1 Candidatus Binataceae bacterium
CGGCACGGAATATTGCGGCAATCCCGAGCACCACGAATATGAGCTCTACCTGGCGCTCGAGGATATCGACCATTCGCGCACCAAGACCAAGAGCCCGCAAACGAATGGCATCGTCGAGCGGTTCCACAAGACGGTGCTCGACGAGTTCTATCGCGTCGCCTTCCGCAAGAAGATCTATGGATCGATCGCCGAACTCCAGGGCGATCTCGATTCCTGGGTCCAAAGCTACAACGAGGAAAGGCCGCATCAGGGGAGATGGTGCTTCGGCAAGACGCCAATGCAGACCTTCCTTGACGCGACCCCGCTTGCGAAGGAGAAGATGATCGCCGCCTGATCACAACCGACAGGCGGACCCGACACATCTCCGGACGCTGACCGTCAGATCAAGTGCCAGCTACTACAAATTAAATCGCAAATTCTCACGGCGCAACATAACCGTGAATCAGCCATGAACTGCCTGACCGAAGCGCTCACTGTCGCACGCGCGCAATCTGCGCTCGCCTGGGAGCTGTGGTCCTCGATGGCCTTGGCACGCATGCTTTCCGAAGACGGGCAGCGCGATCAGGCCCGCCATACGCTCGCCCTCGTCTACGACCGCTTCACCGAAGGATTCGAAACCGCAGATCTCAAGCTGGCGCACGCGCTGCTTGAGGATTTGCAATAGCCATTTAACCGCTCCACAGCACGCTGATAGCCACGATACCGTACTCTACTGGCTGGAGATTTGGTGGAACCGGGAATCCCTTCGCCATTCTAACATTTTCTCACAGAATCCAACGCGCCAAGGCGTCGGCCTTCGGGCATGTTCGTTGAGCGCAATTGTCCAGCAGTTTTCGCGCCCTACACCATGATGACACCATGATGAAGTCCTCTGTTCCGCAGACAACTCCAGTCGCCCTCCCACCCCTGGTGGCCGCCTACGTTGAAGCAACCAACAGCTTCGATCTCGAGCGATTGATGGTCACTTTTGCCGACGACGCTCTCGTCAACGATCAGTTACGGGACTACTGTGGAAAGCCGGCCATCAGAGAGTGGGCGAAACGCGATATTTTTGGCGAGAGATTGACGATGAACGTAACCAAGGTGATCAGCCACTACGGAAACTTCATCGTGACGGCCAACGTCGACGGCAACTATGACAAGCGCGGCCTGCCTGATCCGCTGGTGCTCGCCTTTTATTTCACCCCCCAGAGCGATTTGATCGTTCAGCTGATCATACTTCGTAATCGACACGATATTTGAGGCTCGACAAGCCTAACGACACGATCATTTCAATTGGCGTGGATCTGGACTTCCTCCTCATCCGACTGAATCTTCGTTGGACTTCGCGCGTCGCCTAAGACGCACTTATCAGCAGCACGACTAACACTATTTTACAACGTCAAACTCGCTTACGTCCTGAGATTGCGCGACCCTCTCACCGGATTTGTTCGATGCTTCCCAACTGAGAGAGCACGTCATGCACGAGACGCAAGGACATATCGAAGCGACAGAAAGCAGCGCGCCTCGCGACGTCCCACGGATACCGAAGCAACCCATTACCTGGA
>DASXMJ010000099.1 GCA_036495685.1 Candidatus Binataceae bacterium
GCCCCTGCGGGCTGCGCAGCCCTGCCAGCGGGGGAGCGCTCGACGGGGCTTCCTGACGGCACGCGGACCTCGCCGGTAAACTGGTAGCCGCGTCCGGAGACTGTGCGGATCAAATCCCGCTCAGCGCCGAAAGCAGCGCGCAACGCCGCGATTTGGGATTGCAGATTATTCTCGTCAACCACCCGGTCGGGCCACACGCGCGCCATCAGGGCGCGCTTGCCGGCCGTCGTTTCGGAGGCGGGTTCCATCGCTCGCATTATAGCGGTCCGCCGCGCCACAGTAAATTTCAGGATTTTTCAGGAAAGACCAGCGCACAGCGCACCAGCCTGTTTGCGGACAAGTCTTTCCACGTCTTTCCAGAGGGCGCCCCGGGGACTTTCCAGTTTTTGCTCCTTAGCTTTGTGGCAGTCCCGTCGTGGACGATGCAGTGGCCGGAGGAAGCGCGATGGTCGACGGAGATCTTCGGAATGACAACCTGGCTCGCAAGCTGGCTGAGGAGGACCTCCAACACGCGGTGATTGCCCGACAAAGTAATCCACTCAGCGGTCGGAGCTCGCTTCATCTTTCGCGGCCCATTGCGGAAGTGGTCGGCTTTAAGAGCGAGCGCCATAAACCTTCGTATCACTCCGTAACACCTTTCGATGCCGGTGATTACCTACGTTCAATTGAGCCGCTGATCGCGATCGACTTAGGCTGCATGCGTTGGAAAAGCGCACAGGCCCATGGAGCGCGACGGATGATCGACGAACAGCGAGGATAATACCAAGAGGAGACTACAATGCCCAACTGCTCCGAAAGCCTTAGATCTGGCAGAGCCGCGCGATGCGCAGTTTGTGATGGCAAGTTTGGTCTCGTCCGGCACTACTCGTGGCAAACTCCGCTTTGTTCCAAGAAGTGCGTCGATCACTTCAGAGCTCGCCGGGAAAGTGACCGCAATTGGGTGGGCTGGCTCCAGATCGCCTTCAACCAGCTGCCAGAGAACCGCGCGAGGGCTCGATGACGGTCCAGATCTCACAACGAGGCAAGGCATATTTAGAGACAGCACAGACTTTGCTCCGCGCCGCCCAAACCATGACCGACTCAGCGATTGCGGGTCAACTTAAGAGCCTTGCCGACGACTACCAGCGGCGAGCTGAGAAAGCTTCGCATGTTGATGCCGCCAAAGCATCCGCTCGGTCGGCTGCTAACGCTGAACGCGAGTGGCGTACATGAACCTGATGGGCAACTTCATAGCCCACCCGTGGCGCAGCACGATTTGTTCCAAGGAGTGCGTCCATCGCTTCAAGCTTCGCCGGGAGAGCGACCGCAAATGGCTGCACCAGTTTCCCTTGCGGAGATTTTCTCCTGTTCGGGATCGGAGAACGAGGAGCCTGCGGCCCACTGGCGCCAACTCGTCCGATACGTTGTATTGCTTCGCACAAGGAGGCGCCAAATGACAACTGGAAGCCGCAACAGGATCACCAAGGAAATTCGCGAGCAAATCCTGCATGCTTATCTAGGCGATCCCGTCAAAGGAACTGAACTTGCGATGAGCAACGGACTAACGGCCGCATACGCCTACAAGCTTGCTTGTGAGCGCGGGTTATTGCCGGCGCGCGATGAGAAGCTGCTTGGGCGCAGCCATTCAGCCAGATTTGCATCATCATGATTGTCCTCACTCCAAAAACAAAGGCAATGCTTTGAGGCAGTCAGAGCCGAGTTTGGTTCGGACGCTAGTGCCTCCATGGAGACATCCTCGACATCCGCTATTGGAGGACGTCGATGAGCGCTTTTGCGGTTTGGAGGTCGACCGTGTCGAAGCCCTCGGTAAACCGGTCGTACACCGGCTGGAGGAGCGCCATCGCGTCGGCGGGTCGGCCCTGATCGCGCAAGAGCCGGGCGAAGCTCGTGGCGGCCCGCAGTTCCCAGGACAGCGCACCTTGGCGGCGGGCCCAGTCGAGCGCCTGCCGGAAGTAATCCTCGGCCGTCGCCGCGGCTCCTCGCGTGTCTTGCAACCAAACAAGCTCACCCTTGATGCGCAGCAACTCGGACATTACCCAACGTTCTTCGGTACGCTCGCAGTGCGCGATCGCCTCATCGATCGCGGCGAGCGCGTCGGCGGTCTTCCCAGCACGGCCCAAGGCTTCCGCCGTCTCACGCAGAAAGTGGCTGAAGCGAAACGCGGTGTTGGCCTGGCCGAGGTCGTCGAAGCGTGCGCGCAGCAGCCGCAATCCGCTGGCGACATCACCGCGCCTGACGGCGAGAACTCTCTGAAGGCCAAGGCCAAAGGCATGCCAGACCGCCAGCGCATGCCGTGTCGAGTAGTCGAGCAATGTGCCGACGTAACTTTCCGCCGCCGTCAGATCGCCGGTCCACAACGCGATGGGGCACGCCCCTAGGGCAAGTCCGTAACATAATGACGATGCATGATTGGCCGCGCGAGCGTTGTCGATGTTGCTTTCGGCGGTGCGGATCGCCTGATCCGGAAACCCCTGCAGCCACTGGACCCGCGCAAGGAGGGCGCGTGCCGCCACCTGCGGATCGAAATGGAAGCGAATGATCTCGGGCTTGCGGGTAGGAGGGACATAGTGAGCGAGCATGTGCTCGAGGTGGCGCCGCGCGCTAGGTTGGTCGCCCAAAAAATGTTCCGACACAGCGATCAGTCGGTCGCCGATCAGCCGATCGTTCGGGTCGGAGCGGTTCGCAACCAGAGTACTGAACCTTTGCGCCAGTGTCAGAGCTTCGCGATACCGACCGTCGCTGATGTGAAACGACCAAAGGCCCCTGAGGGACCGCAACTGGTACTCGGCATTGTCAAGGCTCTCTGCAACCTCGAGGGCCTTTGTCCAGGCCGCGGCGGTCTCGGGAACCGTACCTCTGGTATACAGCAGCGATGCGCCGAGTGCGGCACGGAGCTTCATCTCACGGCGCGCATCGGGATTCGTTCCTGCTTCGATCGCGGCGAGCGCCCGAGCGACGCGACTTCGGCACTCGTCCAGCAGCGACAGGTGCATCCACAGGGGCACTGCAGCGGCGGTCAGAGCCACGCCGATCAAGGCCTCACCGTGCAGCGAGAAGGCCCAGTCGAGCGCCGCGCGCAAATTGTCGATTTGACGCCCGTAATCGTCAAGCCACTCGACCGCGGATCCCGCATCCAATTCGGCTTCGGCCTGCTCGAAGAAATCCCTGTAATATTCGGCGTGACGCCGCGCGAGCCGTTCGCCCTCCCCACTCTCGCCGAGCTTTTCGATCGCGTAAGCCCGCGTTGTGTCGAGCAAGCGGTAGCGCGCGACGCGGCCATCAACCTCCGCCGCAACGAGCGACTTCGCGACCAGATTGGCGAGACCCTCGACGGCTTCCGATTGCGGAAGCTCCGGGCTCGCCAGAACCTCACGGGCCGCGTCCAGTCCGAAAGCACCGGCAAAGATCGCCAGGCGGCGCAGGATCACGCGTTCGGGCTCGGACAACAGTTCGTAGCTCCAGTCGAGAGTCGCCCGCAACGTCTGGTGCCGCGGCAATGCCGTCCGCCGTCCGCCCGTTAGCAACCGGAAGCGATCGTCGAGGCCGGCGGCGAGCGCTTTGATGCCGAGCGCGCCGCCGCACGCCGCTGCCAGCTCGATCGCCAGCGGGATGCCGTCGACCCGCCGGCAAATCGTCGCGATCAACGCGGCGACATGATGATCCTCGGAAACATAGGCCCCGCTCGCGCGCGATCGGA
>DASXMJ010000100.1 GCA_036495685.1 Candidatus Binataceae bacterium
GCTGTAGATTTTTGGGTGCCGAAGCATATGCTGCCTGACGTGAAGGCTCGTTTTCAGGCAGATCGCTATGTTCACATCGGCGATCGAGACATCGATCGCCAACTTGCCGAACAAGTAGGGTTCCATTTCTGGTGGGACCACGAGGCCGTTGCTGAGCCTTGGTTGGCCTGGCTAACTGACGAACGTTGAGGAGGCTCGACGCCAGCATCTCAACGGCGGTATGAAGATTGGACTGATCTCAGACACCCATATTCCGTCCATGGGTGCAGAACCACCATCCCAAGTGGTCCGGGCCTTTGAGGGGGTCGATCTGATCCTCCATGCCGGGCATGTTGAAATCGCCTCTTGCATAGGGTGGCTGGAGCGTATCGCTCCGGTTACGGCAACCACATCGTGGCTGGTGGGTACGGGTGAGGCTCTCCCGAGGGTGAACACCACCAAGGTGATGGAGGCGGAGAACCATACCATTGGCATGTGCCATGAGTTGATCTTAAAGAGCTTGGGCGACGATGTCATCCCCGGGGCGATCGGGAGGGCATTCCCTCCTGGAGAGTCACTGCCCGACGCGTTACAGGTCATCTTTGGCAAGCCGGTGGACATTGTGGTTTTCGGCTACACCCATGAGGCTATGGTGGAAACTCACCAAGGGGTGCTTTTCGTCAATCCTGGAAGTCCCAGCTTGGTGAAACAGAACATAAGACTCGGCACAGTAGCCATCCTAGAAATTACGCCAGAGAGCAGGACTGCCCGCATAATTGACCTAGCTGCACTGGACGCGTGAGGTGCGCCCCCACCTGCCTACTGTGAAACCGGCCCGGTCGAGCACTGCGGCGGCCTCAATCACGAGGGCAACTTCGTTCACACCCTAACTTTGATCGATATCCATGGGCATTGGACGGGATGTGCGGCGCTGGAGGCCTCGTGGAACAAAGCTGGGCTGACCTCGGGGTTTGCCAACCCAAGGGCGTCCATGGGAATCTGAATCAGAACTCAAAACGGGGAATCTCCGGCTTGGGGTATTCATAAGGAGACTAGGCGATGGCCTTCGAGTACAAGCGCATCGATGTCGACAGTCATTGCCAGGAAAAACCTGACACCTGGACCAGCCGGATGTCCAAGGCCAAGTGGGGCGACCGTATACCACAGATCGTCGAGAAGGATGGTCGGGAGATGTGGCTATGCGACGGGAGAGTATTGATGAACGGCTGGCTCTGCTTGTGCCATGGCGTGATTCCCGACCGCAAGAGCCTGCCCACGCATTGGCGAGATGTGCCGTCGATGGTCTACACCGCGGACGGGCGGATGCGCGCGATGGACCAAGACGGCGTCTCCGCGCAGGCACTTTTCCCCAACACGGCGGGGGTCGGTGGCGAAGCTTTCATGATGAGAATGGACCCCGAGTTGCAGAAGGACTGTGTCCGGGCGTACAACGACTATCTTGCCGAGGAATTTTACGACGTCGCTCCCCAGCGCTTCATCACGCTGGCCGAACTGCCGCTCGCAAGCGTCGAGGCCGCAACCGCTGAGTTGAAGCACGCGGCCAATCGAGGCCATCGCGGATTTCTCATGATCGGCGCCACCGAGCAGTATCGTCTGCCGGCGTTTGCCGACCGCTACTGGGATCCGCTGTGGTCAACCGCCCAAGACCTCGATATGCCGGTGCATTTCCATAATGTGGCCGGCGCCAAACGGCTCACGCTCGGTTCCGAGCCTGGCGCTAGCGATATGAAGACGCTGGCGATGGGCAGCGCGAACTCCTTCGCGCTCTCCTCACAGATTTTCGCCAATCTCCTGCTGAGCGGGGTGCTCGAGCGTTTCCCGAAGCTGACCTTCGTCGGCGCGGAAAGCGGCATCGGATGGGTTCCGTACGTGCTTGAGGCCTGCGACTATGAATGGGAGCGTAACCAGCTTTACAAGAACGGACTCAAGCGCAAACCCAGCGACGCATTCCGTCAGCAATGCTACGTCGACTTCTGGTACGAGCGGGCAGGAATCGAGCTGCGCGACTTCATCGGCATCGACCGGATCTTGTGGGAGACGGATTTCCCACATCCGACTTCGATCTGGCCAGCGGCCGACAAGTGGCTGAAATGGAGCTTCGCGGGAGTTCCCGAAGAGGATCAGCACAAGATCTTGGTCGAAAATCCCAAACGCGTCTACAGGCTGTAGCCAAATGGAAGCGATGGAGGCATCAGGCCGCCGCTGTTTTTTCCTATGCGCAGGCATGGAAAGGGTGATGCCGTGGCTTTGCGATTTGGTGTGATATCCGTTGACGACCACGTAGTGGAACCCCCCGACCTGTGGACGCGAGGCATGTCGCAAGCGAAATGGGGCGACCGCGTTCCGCATGTGGCAGCACAGGCGGATGGAACGGAGCGGTGGGTGATCGACGGTCAGGTCAGGGCCTCAACTTCGCTCGCGCCGACTGGAGCTTTATCTGACAATCGCGGCCTGGAACCGCAGGCCTGGAGTCAGGTGCCCAAGAGCACGTACGAGCCGCGCGCGCGGCTTGCCGCGATGGACTCCGATGGCGTTGATTGTTCGGTGTTGTACCCATCAGCGGCAGGGGTCAGCGGCGAGGCGATCGGCGCAATCAAGGATCTCGAACTTCAGATCGAATGCGCGCGTATCTACAACGACTGGATTATCGAGGTATGGGCGACGTCCAGCCGCTTCGTGCCGCAGGCCATCCTGCCAGCAGGATCAATTGAAGCGGCGACCGCCGAAGCCAGGCGCGCGGTGGGCCGCGGCCATAGGGGCCTGATCATGCCGGCGCAACCTTCGCAGATAAATCCCGCCTCTCCCCATCTGTACAAGCCGGAGTGGGACCCGCTGTGGACCACAATCCAGGAACTAGACGTCCCCGTGTGCTTCCACGCGGGAAGCGCTCCCAGCGTGATGTTCGAAATCAGTCCGGCCTACGACGCGGCCGGCGCCCGCGCATTCGACAACGTCCGCCAGGCGGCCGGCAGCGCAGCATTGATTAACGGAATGGTGCTGTCGGGAATCCTATATAGGTTTCCGAAATTGCAGCCAGTATTTGCGGGTAGCGCGATTGATTATGTACCGTTCGCGCTCGAAGCTCTGGACCATCAATGGGAACGCCAGCGTTTGGCCGAAAACGAAGGGTTCACCGAGCGCCCGTCCGAGATCTTCCATCGGCAATGCTACGTGACCACGTGGAAAGAAAAGGTGGGTTTGCGAAACCGCAATTACGTTGGTCCGGACCGCATCCTGTGGGAGTCGGAGTTTCCGCGATCGACATCGACGTATCCCGAAACCACGCGCATGATCGAGAATAATTTTGCCGAGGTTCCTGTAGGGGAGCGCGAACTTATCCTGTGGCGCAACGCCGCGCGGCTATACAAACTGGCGATTTGAATTGCGGGTCCAGTCTATTTACCGCATCGAAATTTCCGAGCGGGACCTCGGCCGAGACGGAGCCGGGTGCCGAGAGCTTCACACTTTGCGCGCCGTGCCGTGATTCTCCTCGAGGGGGATTTTCAAATCCCCCACCCGGGGGTTGGATCCAGAATCCTGAGCGCGGTTCAATTCCCCCCGCCTCCACCACGTCAAACTTTCACGCGCATCGCCTACTTGCCGTCCCTAGGACATCCGAGGCTTTTGCAGGTCGCGCGCAAGCGTTCGCTTCATCGCTTCAAAGAAGTCGTCTAGCTCCCAGGGCACTTTGTTATAAAGGGTTTTCTCCGGGCTCATGTGCTTGTAGCGCGTCACGCTGTAGCCGGCCGAGCCGAACACCTGACCGGTGATCTCAGCCGCTTCGTCGCTGGCCAGAAAAATCACGATCGGCGCGACATTGACCGGATCGAACGGTGTTCCTTGCGCCTCAGCACTGGGCGTAATCCGCGACTCTGCCTGATGGATCGTATCGGTCATCCGCGTTGCAGCGACAGGAAAGATCGCATTACAGGTGATTCCATAACGGCGCAATCCTTGAGCGGTGCTGAAGGTCAGGCCCAGGATCCCTGCTTTAGCCGCTGTGTAGCTTGGCTGACCGGGACTGCCCAGCGCAGCGTTGGAGGAGAAATTGATGATACGGCCACAGCGGCGCTCGCGCATATGCGCCGACGCAAACCGGCTGGTGCAAAACGTGCCTTTGAGATGGCTGTCCAGCACGCGATCCCAATCTTCTTCTTCCATGTTGAAGATCATGCGATCGCGGATGACGCCGGCGAGGTTCACCAAGATGTCGAGGTTGCCGAATTCCTTGACCGCTTGATCGACGAGCCCCTTGCCACCCTCCATCGTTGAGATGTCCATCAGGTTGGCCACGGCCCGCCCGCCTGCGGCTTTGATCTCGGCGACCACGTCGTTAGCTGGCGATGTCGGCGCCCGATCACCAGCGAGCGTGGTACCGAGGTCGTTGGCGACGATGCAGGCTCCCTGCGCGGCCATCGCCTTCGCCAGCGCGCGTCCAATTCCGCCGCCCGCACCAGTGATGGCCGCAACTTTTCCGTCAAGCTTGCCCATAAACTGTCCTTTCCCTTTGGATAGCGCGCATAACGAGGTGCTGCGCTCCAACTCGGTCTTGTACACGATGCTCCGCGAGAAGTCATAGGCGCGGGGAGAAGCAAGAGTCCGGTCCAACCGATGAGGGCATTCGGGCGAGGGGCGGCGAGGTGATCGGATCGGGCACCCGCGATGCAGGCCGGGGCCGTGGGCGAGACGGCGAGCTGCAAATCGCGGACTAAGCGTGTAGTGGCCATTGCCGGGATATTTTCGGACGGGGGTTCAATTTCCCTATCCGTCAGTCACTTCGGCGTTTCTGAATCCTTCCGTTAGAACTACGCCGCGTCTGTTGCTCGTTTTGCTTCGTCGGCGGCCGTCGGACTGCTGACTTTGTAGAGCTTCTGCGCATTCTCCCAGAGAATCTTCCGTAGCATTGACTCTTCCGCAATCAGACAAACCGCCTCGATACGGGCAAACACTTCGTCACCGTAGAGGAGGTTGGATGTGGGAAGTCGGTCTCGAACAGAGGTGCTCGCAGGGTTTCGAGTCAACCTCTCTTACGGGCTGCGAGAACCAAGACGCATACCGAACTTTGTGCGGGTGGCACAGTGCCTCTCCACTTAGGGGCTGTCCCAGATAACTTCGAATGCGAGCGTACGCGTCGACGTTCTGCCGCAGTGAGTTGGAGTGCTCGACGAGGAGGCAGCGCGCCTCCGGGTCGGAGTGCGGATGGAGCGCACCCGCAGGCGCGAACGCCGACGAACGCCTTGACATGTAGTGCTCTCGTTGTCACAATGTTACCATACCAGCGACGATAACAGACGAGCAGGCTGCCGTCCGGCGCGCGAGGATCCTGACCGCCGCGCGCTGGTGCTTCCTGAACTTTGGCTTTGCGAAGACGGCGTTCGAGGACATCGCCAAGCGCGCCAACCTCTCGCGGACGCTGCTCTACCGGATCTTCAAGAATAAGGAGGAGATCTAGCAGGCCGTCTTCGTGGACTGGCTGGTCTCACGGCACCCTGCTGCGAAGCAGGTGGCGAAGGGGCCAGGCAGCCCCTACGAGCGCTTGCTCAGTGTGTGCCGTTTGTTGGCGCTCGAACCCTGGGCCGAGATGGTCGGCACGCCCATGGGGCGCGAGTTCCTCGAGGCCTGTGAGCGGATCGACCCCGAGAATGAGGCGCTCTACCGCAAGATCGCGCACGAATGCGTCGCCTCCATCCTGGGCGACGAAGCGAGCGCCGAGGTCTTCCTCCTCGCGCTCGACGGGTTGCTCGCGGACCAACCCTCGATGGAGGTACTGGAGCAGCGGACGCAGCGCCTCGCAGCGCGCTTCGCTCCTCGCTCGTCGAGGAAAGGAGCGCGGTCATGACAGCGTCACCTGAAATCCAACAGATCGGCATAATAACCGGTGCGTCTACCGGCATCGGCGCGGCCACGGCACGCGAACTGGCCCGGCGGGGGTTCCACGTCCTCGCGGGTGTCCAGCGCGACCGGGACGCCGACGCAATCCGGGGGCCGGGTATAGAGCCGCTGATCATCGACATCACCAACCCGGACCACATCCGGGCGCTAGCCACGCGGGTGCACGGGGATCCGCAGGGCCGGGCAGTGCGAGCGCTGGTAAATAACGCCGCCGTCGCGGTCAACGCACCGGTCGAGGTCTTCGCGATCGACGAGTGGCGACGCCTGTTCGAGGTCAACCTCTTCGGCCACATCGCCGTTACCCAGACACTCCTGCCGGCCCTGATCCGCAGCAAGGGTCGCGTGGTCAACATCAGCTCCGTGGGCGGCAGGATCGCCATGGCCACTTATGGTCCTTACGCAGGCGCGAAGTTCGCACTCGAAGCCGTCAGTGACTCCTTGCGACGCGAAATCGCCCCGTTCGGCGTCCAGGTGGTCGTGGTTGAACCGGGCGCCGTGCGTACGGAAATGGCCGGCCGGGCGATCGCCGCCGCCCATGAGCTGGCGTCGATCATGACCCCCGAGCAAAACCAGCGCTACGGCGGGCTGGTACATGCCATCACCGCGCAGGCCGCGTCGTTCACCGAGTCGGGCCTGCCCGCTGACGCCGCGGCCAAGGTGATTGCCAACGCAGTGACGGCGCGAAAGCCGCGCACTCGCTACACCGTCGGCCGCGACGCCGCACTGATCACCGTCTTGGCACGCATCCTACCCGACCGGATACTCGACCGCGTCTTTGCCGCCGCTCTGCGTCCCCACTTTCCCAAGGAGAGCAAATGAGCACCACGACTCCGCTACCGCTGGCCGCTCTCTTATGAGGTTGATCCATCTGGCCCGGTCTTGGGGGTGCCTCAACACCTACCCAGCGGGCAATCCTGCTCGCTTTGAATGAACAAGCCGGCGTTTTGAAGTCGATCCAGTCGAACCGGATGGCGAGAATTTCGGACGGCCGCCAGCCAACCCTGAACCAAAGGTCATAGAGGTCGCGGTACCAGCCAGGAACGCTAGCTAAGCTAGAAAGTCGTTCACCTCGGCAACTGTCCGTAGTCAGATGCCTACTTGGGAAAGGTCCGTGGAAGAGTTAGTCGCGAAAGGACTCCAGCAGTGAACCCTTGACGTCTTCGGCCACGCGTTTCGCAGCCAGGTTTTCAGGTATCCTCAGTGCCCGGGACGACTGCGATGACGACCTGATCTGGCTGCCATCGGGCGAAGATCGCTTAATCCTAGGCTTCAGTCGCAGGTCGCCGGAGGACTGCACGGCCAGCCATTCAAAGGAACGCTGACGCGTTTGCTTCAGCCTATCTTGCAAGTCCTCAGGGCAAGAGCGGGTTCGCCTACGGGCGTGGCAAATCCGCCACCTCGGCCATCAGCTCGATCGCTTCGTCTTGGCGCGCCTCGATCAGGGCGCCATCGGCTCCGCAACTCTCCCAAGCCCGATAACGCTCACGGATCCGCGCCGGTGGCCCGACCAGCGCCCGCAAATCGATCAACTCGTCCGGCACCGCGGCCGCAGCTTCCTCTTTGTGCCCTGCAAGATACAGCTCCTGGACACGCGCTGCAGCCTCCGGAAAGCCGTGTCGTGACATCAGATCCTTGTGAAAATTCTTGCTCCGCGCGCCCATCCCGCCGACGTAGAGCGCAACGTTGGGCTTCATCCGATCCAGCGCGCTCTTCACGTCGCGATCTATGATCACCGGCATGATGGTGAAGATCTCAAACTTATCAAACGATTTGGCGTTGCCGGCGCGACGAAAACCGGCCTCTAGCCAAGGGCGATAGTGCGACATCGCGTCCGGCACCAGCCCCATCGCCAGCCATCCGTCACAGATCTCGGCGCAAAGCTTGACGGTCGCTTCGTTCTCGGCCCCCAGCCAGATAGGCAGCTTCGGATTCATGTGGAGAATCGACTTGAGCGGCTTGCCCAGCTCACTCGAACCCGGCCCGTGATAAGGGAGCGAAATCTCGCGACCTTGATAGCTGACCGGTGCCTCACGCTGAAAGATTTTGCGCATGATCGCGATATAATCGCGGATACGATAGTAGGGGCGACCCCACGGCTGGCCGTACCAGCCCTCGACGATTTGCGGTCCTGATACACCCAGCCCTAAGACAAAGCGATTACCGCCGGCCAGGGCGTCGATGGTCCCGGCGCACATCGCGGCATTGGCAGGACTGCGCGCGGCGAGCTGCATCACACCTGTGCCCAACCGAATCCGCTTGGTCAGCGCGGCGATATAAGCCAGGGGCGACACCGCGTCCGAGCCATAGCTCTCCGCGGTCCACACCGAATCATAACCGAGCGCCTCGGCCCGCAGGATGCGCTCAATCGGAAGGTGCATCCGGGCTCCGGAGTAGCCAATCATGACGCCAAGTTTCATCGCGGCC
>DASXMJ010000101.1 GCA_036495685.1 Candidatus Binataceae bacterium
TTCGCATGCTTGACAGCGGGTGCGGCTTCGTCCAACGAGAGGGTTCCTGCCATCGGCATCGAAGTCGCAACGCGCTACGCCTAGCACCGTCTCCGACAGCAGCATTGCTGTACGAGCGCCCATGAAGAACTGACGACCGGATTCGCGTCTGTAGGTTAGTAGTTCTCGGTTGGCGGAGAGTGACATCATGTTATGCATGAATAGTTGGATCTCGTCGCGGCTCGGTTCGATGGTGCAACAGCTTTATGTCTGGATTTGTAAATCGCAGGCTGTCGATCTCCGAAGCCAGTGAGTGTGCCCGCATAAGAGGCATTGCCTTTTCCCCGATCCATCCGACCCCCTTTTTCGGAGAGCCGGGAGCAGCGGCTGTTGGCGTTAGGGATGCAGATACGCGAGCGATCGTTGCGGATTGGAACCATCGGATTGATGAACACGATTGGTTCGGCGCCGCACTCGACCGCTATCTCGATCGGGCAGACCTAGGAGACTCCGCCATCGACGATGTCTCTCTCGCCGATACAAATCGGACCGAAGAAAATCGGGATCGCACACGAGGCGGCTAGATCTGGCAAATGTGAAAGTCTTGATCACGAGAACTGACATAGACACTGGGGAGCACCTGGTAAGCGCTCCGTCCATGGCAGAAACCGTTTCTCACCGCGTTCAGCGACGGTGATCCGTTACCAAAGGCGGAGATGGGCTCCTGCAATCGGCCATTCCGGGTAGTCGCCACCAACCCATACTGCGATAACCGTAGCGGGCGATTTCCTCCAGGAAGACAAGGGCGAGGAACTAGCGCGCGTCGTGATCAACTTCATTCCCAGCACATAACGACACGGTCGTCTCTGGAAACCGGAAGCTACGCTCAAGTCCACCATCCCTTGATTATCCGTCAGAGCCAGTCGATGTAACTTTAGCGTCGCTGCCGAGAATAAACCGTTATGGTGGGGAAACAAGAGCGGACAATAGAGATTCCGCGAATCTCAGGTGGCGGCGATATTCGATGCAACCCGAAGACGAGTGATGGACAATGAACGAGGCAATAGAATCCGCGGTTCCAGTCGCAACGCCGGCCGCTTCTAACGGATCGATCATACTTTCCTTACCGAAGTTCTGGCACAACGAACGAAGACTGAAAGTTCTCGGCATGGCCACCGCATTGCCGGGACCGCCTCTCACGACCACCGAGCTGCTGACGCGGATTGAAAGGAGATTCGGCATCGACATATTACGGCGCGGAATGGTGCTCGCAAGTCGTCTCAAGATCGAAACACGACACATTTCCCGTGATTTTGAAAAACGTCACGAAGCGCCACGTCTTGGACACACCAATGCCGAATTGGCGGCCGCTGCTCTACGGGCGGCGCTCGATGCTGCGCAGGTGGAAGCGAACGATCTTTCTTACGTCATAGGCCACACGACTACCCCGTCGTGTCTGGCGCCACCGAACATAGCCTTCGTTGTCGATCATGTCGGCTTTGATGGACCTTATATGGAGTTGCGTCAAGCATGTACGGGGTTCGCAAACGCGCTGGTTGTGGTGCAAGGACTGCTCTCCACGCCCGGGACCAAGGCCGTCGCAATCGTCGGCTCCGAAACTGGATCCGTTTACTTCGACCCGGCGCGAGCCGAGGTAGATACCGCTCAATTGGTGAATCTCGTCATGATGGGAGATGGCGCTGCGGCGATCGTCCTAGGCCCTGACGATCAAGAACCGGGCCCGTATATTTCCGGCAACTTCTTCGGACAGGTCGGTATTGGTCGCCGGCCGGGCTTTTCACTCGCGGCCGGCGGTTCTGATCAACCTTATGTCGAGGGAGGCGCAATCGAATTCGATCACCATTACGCAGCCGTGCGCGATAACGGTCCGGAACTCTTCCATCATGGAGCTGCAATTGCGCGCGCACTTGGCACCGGTGTCAACGACGTAGACCACGTCATACCGCATCAGGCGAATGGCCGGATGGCGGAGTTGTTGGGGCCCTTTCTGGGTACGGATCCGTCGCGGATATTCGTCAACGCTGACCGTCTCGGCAACACCGGCTCAGCCGCCATCTGGCTCGCTCTTGCGGAGCTGCGGTCTCGCCTTGAGCCAGGCGAGACAGCGCTCGCTCTAGGAGCCGAAGCGACCAAGTACATGTTCGGCGGGTTCCACTATGTTCATGGATGAAATCGCAGATGCTGTGGGCCCCCCGTCCGCCCTAGCGGACGAAACGCTGGTCGCTGTGGATGGCGTTGCGCAGCGATATGCACGTCGCGTGGCCGTCGAGGGGCTGTCGTTCACGCTGCGTGCGGGTGAAGTCTTCGGGCTGGTAGGAGCCAACGGTGGCGGGAAGACCACGTCACTACGAATCCTGGCAGGAATTCTTAAACCGGATGAGGGACGAGGACGAGTGCTCGGCTTCGATCTGGTCCGCGACGCGAGCAAAATTCGCGAACGCGTCGGTTACATGTCGCAGCGGTTCTCACTCTATGGAGATCTGTCGGTTTTCGAGAACCTGCGCTTTTGCGCCTCGGTTTACGGGTTAAAGCGCCCGCGCGAAGCGGCCGAAACTGCGATCGATGGTTTCGACTTGCGCGAATACGCTGGCAGCCCGGCGGGACAGCTCTCCGGCGGCTGGGCCCGAAGGCTGCAACTCGCCGCGGCACTGATCCATTCTCCAAAACTAGTTCTCCTCGACGAGCCGACCGCGGGACTCGATGCAACCTCTCGCCAGCTGGTCTGGCGACACATCGGACGCCTCGCGATCGACGGAGTCGGTGTCGTCGTCAGCACTCATGATCTCACTGAGGCGGAACGTTGCTCCCACGCCGCCCTCCTTGCCGACGGACGCGTGGTCGCCACAGGAACGCCCGATCAAATCGCTCAAAGCGTGCCCGCGGTCGCCTTCCTGATGTCTGGAATCCGCGCCCGACTGATGACCCAATCCGTGGAAGCCATTCCCGGAGTAATCGCCAGCTATCCGCAGGGTCAGAGTCTGCGCGTGGTCGCCACTGCATCGACCGAGGAAGATCTCCTTCGCGTTGCCGCCTCGCATCAAGGCGGCGTTACTCGCGTAGCGATGCGGCTTGAAGACGCCGTGCTGGCCTTTACCGGACGATCGTGATGGCAGAATGCGCGCATCTTTCCGCGCTTCGAAGTCGTCTCCTGCGGATGCTGGCCGTCGCACGCGTTGAGTTGCTGCACCTGATGCACGATGCGACGAGTATCTCACTGATTCTGATCATCCCTGCGGTTCAGATCGTGCTTTTCGGCTACGCGGTGAATCTCACGCCTAAGAACATTCCAATCGCGATTTCCCGGCGACATGGTACGGCGACTGACCAGGTTCGCAAGACGGTTGAAGAAACCGGCTACTTCGTGATCGAGGCGGACCGCCTTCCGCCGGGCGGCGCGCGAGACATGGTGAAGCGAGGTAAAGCGCTGGTGGGAATCGAAGTTCCACCCGTCGATGAATCGTCGCCCGATCAGGCCACGGTTGATCCCAGTATCATCGTTGACGCGAGCGACCCGGAGACCGTTCGTCCCGCGCTCACGGCGCTGGAGAACGCCTACCTGCGGCACGTTGCCGAGATTTTCGCAATCGGACCCGTGCCCGAAGCGAAGGTCGTGTACTTGTTTAACCCGATGGGCGAGACCGCTTGGGCGATCGTTCCCGGGCTGGTCGGGGTCGTGGTGATGATCACGATGCTGGTACTGGGTGCTCTGACCCTGGTGCGCGAACGCGAACGAGGAAGCTGGGAGGCGCTCTTGGCCACTCCCGTCGACGCGATCGACGCGCTGGCCGGTAAGCTCTCTCCATATATTATGGTCGGCGTCATACAAGCCGCCGTGGTCATTTGGATCGGTCATTTGCTCTTCGATCTGCCGGTGGACGGCGATGTCACGGCGCTCCTGCTGGCGGTACCGTTGTATTCCGCGGCTCATCTTGTACTCGGGTTCGCCGTTTCGGCGTTCGCGGAGAATCAGCTGCAGGCAGTGCAGGGAACAGTGTTTTTCTATCTGCCGTCTATGCTG
>DASXMJ010000102.1 GCA_036495685.1 Candidatus Binataceae bacterium
ACCGACGATGGTAAAGTTATTTATGATATTTCCCTTGAAATCATACTCGACGACATTACTCATTGCCCCGCCTGAACCATCCGGCGCACCTCCGTTGCCATAGCCGATGAACACATTGGTGGCGCTAAATGTTACCGAGTCGGGAGCGCTCAAACCGCTTGGCGCAGTCGCGAAGGTAGTGACCGAGTAGGGCGGCGTCGCCACAACCTGGGTCAGACCGTTGGCCGGTATCAGGGCTACAACGATGCTGAACAGGATGGTCCCGTAAAATGCAGAGTAATTGTTCCTGAGCCAACTCGAGAATAGTGCTTTTACCATGTGATCGTTCCTCCCGCGGGGCCGATTCAACCCGTCGCTCGAGGAGGAGCACTATACATGTCCTCTATTTCCAGGATTGTGTTTCCTGCGTGAGAAAATAGTTAGATGTGCGTTAACGCGACAGATCGCTAGATGCGCGAATAGGCGTTTGACACCCACGGAACAATCTATGATGCAAACGGATTGTCAAGCATATCAATCAGATGGTTATTCATGTTTTCACCGACACGCGGCACTCACGATCGGCCAATGCCAACAAACTGCCAAGGCATTCCCGGTCAGAAAGAGCGCTTTGGACACCAGGCGCCGCCGCGATTCATCCTCACAATAGTCAACGGCTCGCGACCGTGTCGCTACATTATTATATAAGCACCATTCCGGTAGCGCTCAGGTTTCCGACTTCCTGTGATTCAGAATCGCATCTTGTTGACAAATTTGCTGGAGCCAACCGGCGCTAAAGTAAGTGTTCGCCCAGTAAGGAGGGTCAGCACGACTAATACTATTACCGTGCAAAAGGGGCAATTGGAGGCTCTTAAGGCGGGGTTAATCTCGTTCACATGAAACGGTCATATCTTGGTGCTATTTCCATCTTTCGGGCTATTAAAACAGGGAGGAACATATGGACAAGAACCTTAAGGATTGGGTAGCCATTGGCGGCCTTGCGTTGGCGTTGATCGCGCCAATGCCGAAGCAGGCACGGGCCGCCGCGCCCAGCATCTCCCACGTGTTGCTGCTCAGCGTCGACGGCATGCACGCGGTGGATTTCGCGAATTGCGCGACCGGTCTTAGCACGGTGAATGGCGGTACCCCCTATTGCCCCAACCTGGCGGCATTGCAGGGGGTCAACTATGTCGCCTCCTCCACCTCGAAACCCTCGGATTCATTTCCTGGACTGATGTCAATAGTCAGTGGAGGATCCCCGAAGTCGATGGGTGTCTACTACGACGTTGCGTTTGATCGGTCATTCTTTCCGCCGGCGCGGACTTCTGGCAATGGCAATCCCGGCGGGAGTTGTTCACCCGGTGGTACGCCGCCCGGCACCACTACCGAATACGACGAGGGTATCTCGATCAATAAGAACCTGCTCAACGGTGGCGCGCCCACCGGGGACGGCGGAGTGGCCTCGCTCCAACCGCTCTTCCTCGTCCGCGACGGGAATTGCAATCCGGTCTACCCGTGGAACTTTGTCCGCGTCAACACGATTTTCGGAGTTATTCACGCCGCCGGAGGCTATACCGCCTGGTCCGACAAACACCCTTCCTATTCGTCGGTGGGTGGCCCAACCGGGACTAACGTCGATACTAATGTCGACGACTACTACGCGCCCGAGATCAATTCCAATTCGTCAGACTACGTGTCCAGCGACATCAAGGTGGCTGGCTGCACTCCGCTTCCCGATCTGTTGGCGGTGAGGGCAGCGGACGACTATACCGGCAGCTTCCAGAACATCCAGTGCTACGATGGGCTGAAGGTACAGGCCATCCTCAACGAGATCGACGGCAAAAACCACAACGGCACTGCCACGACCAAAGTCCCGAACATTTTCGGTATGAACTTTCAGGCCGTCAGTATCGGCCAGAAGTTGATCTACCAGCACGGCGCGGTCGCGTCCGGTTACAGCGAGAAAGGCGGTTATCTCGACTCAATCGGAACGCCGAGTCCCTCACTGCTCAAAGAGATCCAATTTGTTGACAAGTCGATCGGCATGATGGTCTCCGAGCTAACGAAGCAGGGTCTGCTTGATTCGACCCTATTCATCGTAACCGCCAAACATGGGCAGTCACCGATAGATAGCAGCCGCTACAATGCGAACGGGTCGCCCAACGATCCAGCTACGATTCTGGCCAGCTTCCTGGCGCCCTCGGAGAATAGCGCGATTGGACCGACCGAGGACGATGTGGCGCTGCTTTGGCTTGCGGACTCGGCCAACACCGCGACGGCGGTGGCGGAACTGGAAAAAGCCTCGCCCGCTCTGCCGCTGGCGGATAACATTGCCGGCATCGGCATAATTTTCTCGGGGCCCACGCTGAGCCTCAATTACAACACTCCAGGTCTGCCACCTAACGGGGACCCGCGCACGCCGGACATCATTGTTACCCCCAATATCGGCGTGACCTACTCGAACAGCACGAAGAAGCTCGCCGAGCACGGCGGGTTCGGCCATGACGACACCAACGTTATCCTGCTGGTCTCGAACCCGGGGCTGTCCAGTGCGACGATTTCTGCCCCCGTTGCGACCGCTGGGGTCGCTCCCACGATCCTGCAAGCCCTTGGACTTGCTCCGAGTAGTCTGCAGGCGGTGACGCAGGAAGGCACCCAAGTTCTTCCGGGGCTTCCCTTCTAAGCTGGTTGGCTCGGCAAAATTGACTGCCCGAGTGAAGTGGACGCCGGTCAGGCGCCCACTTCATCTTTCGGCTTTGAAAGGCCCCGGAACTCCCTCCACTGACGCTGGTGAGCCCCGATAAGGGTCCACCGGTTTCACCCCGTGTGACTGGCAGACCCAGAACCTGACAGGACGAACGCTCGTACCGCAAACTTCCCGATCAACCGGAGGGGTGCTCGCGTTCCCACTCCTCGACGTCGTGGAAGACATGTCTTAGGAAGCCCACCGTCTTGGAAAGTTCGATTCCATGACTGGATTCGAGCACTCCGCTTCTCACCAACTCACTGGAAGCTTTCGCGAGGCGCTGGAAATCGAGTTCTCTCAGGCCCTCGCGCAGCAGCGCGATCGCCGTTCTAGCCTTGGCTTCTGTGTCTTTCATGGCGTTTGCGTTCCTGCGGCTAATCGGTCCGCGGCCGCCTCTCGTACCGGTCCATGTGAGATAGCTCCTTCCCCTCGACCATGAACATAACCATTTCTGCGATATTGGTCGCGTGCTCGGAGATCTCATTCAGGTCTTTCGACAATAGGGCCAATTTCGCGTCTCGGGCAATTCGCTCGGGGTCCTTTGCTAACGAGGTGATCAGGTTCGGAAACACATGGCTGTAAAGGTCGTCGAATTCTTTATCCTTTTCCCACACCGACTTTACGAGAGCAGCATCGCTTCGTGAAAAAGCCGCCATCGCATCACTGACCATCCCCGTGGCAAGCTTGCTGATCTGCAAGACCTGCGCGTCGGTTGAAACCGGATCGGGCGCGTCGCCATTAGCTACCGCCTCACAGATGTTGACGACGCGATCGCCGATGCGCTCCAGTTCAGTGGTAATCTTCATCGCGGCGGTTATGAAGCGGAGGTCACCGGCCACCGGCTGATGAAGGGCAAGGACCTGCAGGCATATCTCTTCCACTTCAATATCCATTCGGTTCACGTTGATGTCCCGCTCGGTAATTGTGCGTGCGTCGCTAACGTTGTGTTCCTTCAGGCACACGAGCGCTCGCTCGAGCTGCTCGATAACCAGTTCTCCCATCTCACTGACTTTAGTTCGTAGTTCGGCGAGTTCGAGATGAAACGTTTTGTGCTTGTGTTCCATATAAACTCCAAATTGCCAGCTTGAGTTCGTTTCCTTGCCCAGGGTTTATGCGGCTTTTGACACCGCCATCTCGCCTGATTCGCGGCCGCGGTCGAGGTGTTTGCTCATTACCTCTGGGTGAGGAAACAAGCGTGCGGAGTTCAGAATGAACATCATCTCAGAGGCAACGTGAATGAAGGCCGCCAAGCTCGGGTCAAGCAGCCCTGCGGCAGCGAGTGCCATTCCAGCCAGGTCAACTACTATAGTGCCGGCAAAGTTCTGCCAAATGATCCTTCGCGTCCACCGGGCAATTTCCACGGTGTCTGCGAATTTGCGCAAGTCATTTCCCAGCAGCACAATACCCGCGCTCTCTTGCGCGACATCGGTTCCCGAGCCCATCGCCACGCCCACGCTGGCCGCGGCCAGGGCGGGTGCGTCGTTGATTCCGTCGCCGACCATCGCGACCACGCGTCCCGACTGCTTGAGATGGCTGATTCGCGCCAGCTTGTCCTCGGGCAGCCGCTCGGCCGCAAAGTCCATTATTCCGAGCTGGGCGGCGACCTGCCTTGCTACCGGCTCGGCGTCGCCGGTGAGGAGCAGCGTCCTTAGCCCCATGCGGTCAAATTGCTTGATGGCGTGGCGCGCCTCGGGCCGAACGGTGTCGGCGATCGTAACCGTGCCAAGGAATTGGCCGTTGCGCGCGACCATCACCTCCGACGCGCCGCTGGTGCCCGATCCCGAATCTCCTGGAATCGGGATCTGATGTTCGCTCATTAGAAAGCGGTTTCCCGCGAGGATCGTCGTGGCACCGAATTTGGCAACGATTCCGAGCCCGGGGCTGGAGTCGAAACGCTCGGGCTCTTCGACCGCGATTCCTTTGGCCGCGGCGTAGGCAACGATCGCCTTACCCAGCGGATGCTCGGAGCGTAATTCCGCCGAGGCAGCCGCGGAAATCAGCTCATTCTCAGACGCGCCCCCGAATGGAAAAGCCGCCTGCACGACGGTGCGGCCGAAGGTCAAGGTCCCGGTTTTGTCCAGCACCACGCTATTAACCCGGCCGAGAATCTCTAGGTACAGTCCTCCCTTTATGATCGCACCCAGCCGCGCCGCGCGTCCGATTCCCCCCAGGATCGCCAGCGGCGTGCCGGCTGCGATCCCGCAGGCGCCTGCCACGATGATCACCGAGATGGTCGAACGAAGGTCGCGAGCAAACAAGAACGTCAGCGCCGCCGCGGCCAGAGCGAAATAGACCAGCAATCCGGCCAGACGATCGGCGATGCGCTGCACCGGCGCGCGCGAACGCTCGGCGGCTTCCACCGCCTCGATGATTTTTCCGAAGCTCGTGTCCCGGCCGATTCGATCGGTGCGAATTTCGAGCGCGCCCGACTGGTTGATGGTTCCTGCGAAGACCGCCGATCCCGGTATTTTTTCAACCGGCATCGACTCGCCCGTAATCCTCGATTGGTCCACGAAGGAACGGCCGCCGGTTACGGTCCCATCGACCGGAATCGCGCCGCCGGGGCTCACCAGCACCTGGTCTCCCGCGCAAAGCTCATCCGCGCCAACTTCGCAGATGTTTCCCGCGCGCCGCACCACGACCAAGCGCGGCAGAAAATCGAGGAGGTCACGAATCGCGCGCCGCCCGCGTGCGACGGTCAGATTTTCCAACACCTCCGCGGCGAGCACGAACAGCGTGATGATTAGTGCGGTGAAAAACTCGGAAATGGCGGCGGCCGCCAAAATCGCAATGCTCATGGAAAGCTCCATGGTCATGCGCCGGGCTGCGAGATTTTGTGCCGCTTCCCGAAAGATTGGCCATGCGCCGATGAGCACGGCCCCAATGCCGATGAGGCTCAGGTGCGGAAGCGGCCGGCCAACCGGAAATCGCATCAGCACGGCCACCGCCGCGACGGTCAGAAACCGCATGGCCTCGACCCACCCGAGGCCGAGCGTGGATTCATGCTCGCGAGGGCCTTGGGCGATCTGAGCGGTGCGGTCCCGCGCAGTCAAGGTTTCCATGGCCAAGTGAGCCTCACCTCAGGTAGGCCTGCACGACCTCTATCAACTCTTCGGCGCCCCGGGACCGGCTGGTGCTCCGCTCGCGTGCCGGATCTACGACGTGCTCGCGGATATGATCCTCGATGATCTCAGCCATCAGGCTGTTCATAGCGCCGCGCGCGGCGACCACCAGGTGCAACACGGCAGCGCATCCTTTCTCCTGTTCCAGCGCCCGCTCCACCGCCTCGACCTGTCCCCTCATCCGGCGCACTCGCGCCAGCAGTTTGGCTTTTTCCTTGATCGTATGGCTCATAATCCAATACCCTATTGGGTATGGTATCGATCGATCCGGACCGAGTCTACCCCGAGCCGCCGACCAACTAGTTCTTTGATTGCCGCGGCTGCTTGGAGAACCTGCTGGACGGGTTCGCCAGCCTGCTGGGGGAGGGTCAGAAAGCGAGACTCAAGTTAGTGAGCGGACCAGGACTGCGACGATTGTGAATGTCCGACATTCCGCGACTTCTGCCCATCACTCTGAGTCACCTCAACCGGCCCAAACCGCCCACGGAGGTTTGAAAAAGAAAGCGCCTCGAAGGATTCAAGGCGCTTTGCTTACGACTTCGGAAGACCAGAGCTTTTCGTTACCGCACGCCGAGCAGGCTACCCATCAGGGGCGCGAAGACTGAGCCATTCTGCCCATATGCGTAACCGCCGTAGGGAGCTATTGAAGCCATTCCCCCGCAGCCGTTTCCACCGCCCCGCATCTGACGCGCAACGTCATTAGCCGCCAGAGGATGTCCGGTCGCACGGTCGTGGCGGTACACATTCTGAAGGCGGCTGAGATTGCCGCACGGTCCGTTGCCCGATCCATAGGCTCCGGCCGCATATGGGGTGGTGTATGCCGGTACACCCGCGCCGTACGCCCGCGCGGCGGGAATCACCGCCTGCGGCGCGTATCCGTAAGCTCGCGGCGCGTATCCATAAGCTGGGGCAGCGGCATGAAAACGGTGCCATCCGCCAGACCAGTTCTGGTGTCGAGCCAGCCACGCCTGATGGGCGATTTGGTTGTGATGATTCCAGTCGCCGGCCGACGCGCTCATTGGTATCAACATGACTAGTGCAGCCGCAGCCGCCAGCGCGATTGGGAGAAGCTTCCTGAAAAACCTTAGCCAAGTCATCTTGGTTCACCTCCAACGGGTCGACTTTTCATAGAGCACGTGCGGTGCCAGTTCATAACAGCTCAAACCGCAAGCAAATGACACGTTAGTTGTGCGGTGCTGGGGTTTTATCAGTGCGGTTTTCGGGGAAATGGCATTCTGGACGGATGCGAAACGCCCGGACGCGTCACGATACTTAACAAACCGTAAGCTGGCCAGGTTTAGCCGCTGCTCTCAGCCGACAGGTCGGCTGCGGCCCAGGCGAAGATCAATGGACGAGCAAGGGAGCGCCGCTAGCGGGCTGCGTCTGCGAGTCCTCACTGCTTGACCCGATTGCATACCGCCACCTTTTTGGTCAGGACGCGAGGAGGCAAACTCCAATCGTCACCCGACGAGAAAGTGTTCGATCAGGATCAGGTTGGTCACCAAAAACGCTAGCGGCACCGACCAGCGCGAGATTCGCTGGATACGGATCCCAAGGTCGGTGGATCTCTCATGGCGATGCGACAGGTGGACCACCATCAGCTCCACGATTGCCGCGAACACGAACACGTAGCAGACAAGGAAGAACGCATCTATGTAGGTTAGGTAGGGCACTCGCGGCATGGTCGCGGAAATCGCAAACGCGAACGCGATCACGGTCAGGATAGTAGTGATCGCGATTTGCACCTGGTTGGAGAGGTCGCGCGCTTCGATCCAGAACACCGCCCACGACAGCACCACCATCAGCAACAGCGGCAGAAACACTTTCCACAGATAGAAGGCGTAGCGGCGTTCGACGGTGATCGTAAAACGCGCTTCCGGAATCCGCTTGCCGCGATACACTTCCGACGTGCCAATCGATAGTTCCACGGTCCGCAGGTTCCATTGCGCAAGCGAGCTGTATTGGGTGAACTCGCGCGTAGCCCACACCTCGCGGTTGTACGCTGTGAACTCCACCTGTCGCTGCTGCCGCAGGTACGGGTGCATGATGATCAAGAGCGATTGTGAGTCGAACGGAAAGCGCCGGAGCATAAATTTCGACGACAGCACCGCGTGAAAGCGTTCGACGTAGCTGACCGAGCCATCAGGGTCGACCTCTGCCGAGGTGTCGTAGCGTTCACGGGGAACGACGGCATTGACCATCTCAAAGGACGGGATCCAGATCTGGGCTCGATTGTACTGGCGATGCTGGTCGGTCGGTCGGGTCGGCGTAAACGCAAGCCGCGGGTCGATCCAACCCGCCATCAGGTAGCTATCGATCTCAAATTGCTCTTTCACCTCATCGATGGAGGCGATGTTGATGATGTGTAGGCTCACCGCGACTTTGACCGGTTTCCCGTCCTGCAAGGGTGGCGTCTGCAGGTCGCCGGCCGCGGGCGTGGCGGACCAGCCGTTTGGCGAGCCGCCAAGCAGCAAGAAGACGGCGGCGAGCAGTCCCCCAACCATGCCCGGGCGGGTCCAGACCGGCGTCATTCGTCGGGGCTGAGCATCTTCTCTGCCCGCACCAAGCGGTCGAATTCCTCGCCTTTGAGCAAGCCCAGCGCGATACAGGCCTCGCGCAGCGTGGAGCCGTCGGCGTGCGCTTTCTTGGCCACCTTGGCGGCATTGTCGTAGCCGATGTGGGGGCTCAGCGCGGTGACCAGCATCAGAGAGTCGCTGACATAGTGCGCCAGGCGCTCGCGGTTCGCCTCAATTCCCTCGACGCAATATTTGGTGAACGAGGTGCAGGAATCCGCGAGCAGCGTCACCGAGTGCAGGAAGTTGTGAATGATTATGGGCTTAAACACGTTGAGCTCGAAATTTCCCTGCGTGCCGGCCATCGCGATCGCCGCGTCGTTGCCCAGCACCTGGACGCACACCATCGTCATTGCCTCACTCTGGGTTGGGTTGACCTTGCCCGGCATGATTGAACTGCCCGGTTCATTCTCTGGCAGCGTGAGTTCGCCGAGCCCGCAGCGCGGACCCGAACCCATCCAGCGGATGTCGTTGGCTATCTTCATCAGCGAGCACGCGAGCGTGCGCAAGGTACCTGAGCCCATCACCAACGCATCATGTGCGGCGAGCGCCGCGAACTTGTTGGGCGCGCTGGTGAAAGGCAGCTTGGTGTATGCGGCGAGCTTGTCGGCCATTCGCTGTGCAAACTCGCGATGCGTATTCAGGCCGGTACCAACCGCAGTCCCACCGATTGCCAGCTCATAGATGTCCGGAAGCGCAGCCTCAATGCGGCGGATGTCGGCATCGAGCTGCGCCACGTAGCCGGAAAATTCCTGCCCCAGCGTGAGCGGGACAGCATCCATCAGGTGAGTACGCCCGATCTTGACGAGATCGGCGAACTCGCGCGCCTTGGCATCGAGTGAATCGCGCAGACGTTGAACCGCCGGGAGCAGGGTGTGCACCAGTTCTTCAGCAGCGGCAATATGCATCGCGGTGGGGAAGGTATCGTTGGAGGACTGCGACATGTTGACGTCGTCGTTGGGATGGATGGGCTTCTTGCTGCCGAGCACGCCGCCAGCCAGCTCGATCGCGCGGTTGGAAATTACCTCGTTGGCATTCATGTTGGTCTGGGTGCCGCTGCCCGTCTGCCAGATGCGCAGCGGAAAGTGATCGTCGAGTTTACCGGCGACAACCTCATCGGCGGCCTCGATCATGAGACGGGCTTTTTCGGCGGGCAGCTTGTGCAGATCGCGATTGACCTCCGCGGCGGCCTTCTTGAGCAGGCCAAAGGCACGCACCACCGAGCGCGGCATCCGGTCATTGCCGATGGCGAAGTGCAGCAGTGAGCGTTCCGTTTGTGCTCCCCAGTATCGGTCGGAGCGGACCTCGATCGCACCCATGGAATCCGTTTCGGTGCGGACGTCGGCTGGTGAAGTTTTCTCGCTAGCCATATTTCATACCTCCGCGCCAACTCTCCGCGGCGCAACGATCATTTCGCTGCGTGACGTCGGGCTTTCCTGCCGGCGCGCTATGCCGATATAGTTTATGGTGGATGGCCTGCTCAATAGGAGAGGATGACTGATGCCCTGGACGATTACCCGGCTTTGCCGCGATTGTATCGACACCGGATGCGTGAGTGTGTGCCCGGTCGATTGCATCTATGAATACACCGGCTCGGATACCGAGAAATTTCCCAACCAGCTCTACATCCATCCCGACGAATGCATCGATTGCGGCGCCTGCGAGCCGGAATGTCCATGGCAGGCGATTTTCGAAGAGCCCGGGGTGCCCGACCCGCTCAAGGACGATATCGATCTGAATCACGCGATGGTCGACATCATGGATCAGTTCAAGGTGAGAGCCTTCGAGCAGAAAGAGCATCCCACCCCAGAGCAAATCGCCGAGAACAAGAAGAAATGGGGTCTCGACCCTAACTCCTGAAACTGGCTGGCGTTTCGGTTACGAGCAGAAAAGCGGAGCGGTGCGCGGCCCTGCTTTTTTCTAAGCTCACCAACAGCTGTCAAAATTACGAGATTCGCACGCGAGGGCTCACTCCCGGACCGGCCTCGCCTCTTCTCGGTCTACGCCTGGACGAGCTTCTTTGACGACGGAGGGTGGGTGGGGGCGATTCGTCTCAGGAGCTAGCTGTCCGCGCAGAGCCTTAAGCCGCGGTGAGCCTATGTGGCAAAGTTCACGCCCGCTCGACATTACATAAGCTGAACTGCACGAATGAACCGCCGTCCATGAGCGATTCTGGAAGAAAATGTCAGAATTGTGTGGTTTTCCGGCTAATTTTGATTGTAGTCCCGGTTGCTTGGTTTTGCGCTCGCCCATACTCTAGGGGGATCACTACGGCGGTTTAGGACCGCCCATAGTCTCTTTGGAGGTTCGAAAGCATGCATAGCGAGAAGACAGGACCGTCGTGGTTTAAGACGGTCGCTGCCGCACTGGCGGTGTGCGCGCTCGGCGCCCTTGGCACCCCGAGTTTTGCGGCAGTCAAACCTGGCGAGTTCATTACCCCGGACAACGCCAGCAAGGTTCAGGACCTGGTTTCGCCGGGAGTCTACTACAAGGTGACTCACGGAATGACCATGAAGATCGTGCCGACCGAGCGGGTCGATTGGCCGCCACCGTATAAGGATGCGACCGAGAAGTACTCCGCGCAGGTCCGGCTCTCCCAGGACAAGCGCAGCGTCGTCGGCTATGTCGCCGGCCAGCCGTTCCCGCTGATCGACGCGAACGACCCGGACGTTGCCAATAAGGTTGTGTGG
>DASXMJ010000103.1 GCA_036495685.1 Candidatus Binataceae bacterium
GTTTGGCGACTAATCGGAAGTTAACTGTGGGTAGGTTCCCATATCCTACGTGTAGGCTACCAGTGACCATGTAAATCTAGCTTTTATGTGCATTTTGACGCTCCATCCTCACGACATTACGCTGAAAATCTGTTTAATTACTCACTAATAGATGCTTGGACTAGCGATTGTTGAGATTGATGCCCTTTGAGTCAGTCCTTAGGCAAAGGTCGCGAAGCTGAGCTGTCTGAGTCAAAATCTATAACTGCAACGAGAGATGGTACAGGTAAGGTGAAAATCAGTATGAATAAGCCGAGTTTGATGGATCGGAATGAACAGGTCTTCTCAAAACTTCGGGCTAGTCTCGCGTCCTGCCAAGTACCCTGCGAGTTGATCGACGAGGTTGTCGAGCTGCAGCCGGGCATCACCTTCGAGCGGGGAGCCATGGTCTTTTGCGAAGGAACCTCCGATGGCCTTCTCGCCTGCGTTATCTCCGGCTTCGTCAAAGTCTATTGTCCGGTTGGCGACGGTATCCGAACTCTAGTCCGACTTGCGGTACCCGGCGATGTCATAGGCTACCAGAACTATCTGGACGGCAGGGACAGATGTGCCCGCCTGTTCGAGGCCCAGGCGTCCAGCAAGTGCAACGTGGCGTTATTCAGCCGCGATCGTATCATCCGAAGTCTGGAGAAGCTTCCGGCGAAGAACCTGGTCCACCTGATCGAGATGATGAACACCTATTGGTCGCAGGAACTCCAGTGGTTCGCGACCCTCTTGAGCTTGCCTTTTTCGGAACGGCTCGAACTCGTCATGAGTGATCTTGCCCTCCGCGCAGGAGTTAAGGACTCGGAAGGCACCGTCCTGATTCCGGTGTTAGGCCACGAAGACTTTGCCGAAATGATCGGTTGCTCCAGGCCCATGGTCAGCCGGCTAATCAGCGACATGATAGACGCCAGGTTGATCGCTCGACGCGGTAAGAACTACGTCCTGCTGTCGAAATGGGACTTTGATTGTCTTCAGTCCCTTGATCGTTCCACCAGAGCGCGGAACCAGAGCGATGTGAATCGAGCTCTGGTGGCCGAGCATCGCATCAATTCCATTTCCAGGCGTTCGGAGGCTGCAGCCTAGGCTCCTGGTCGACGCAAGCCTGGAGAGCCTAAAAATGACTCTCGTCGCCGAGCCGACGAGGATCTAGAAGCGATCACGCTCCCGGCCGGCAGAGCCGGCCGGGAGACAATCGGTGTCGCGGACGGCTGCGCGGGGAGCTGCCCTCGGATCAGCCTTGAAGGGTAACGAGGCCCCGGGGCGCGGGGTCCGAAAAGCTCTCCTTTCCACCGTCGACGTAACCGGCGAGTCTCGTTACTTGAAAGTCGGGTCTGCGGGGAGAGCCGGTGGCCTGCTGCTTTGGCAATCTGAAGCAGTTGTTCGCGCGGGCAGGAGTTCACCCACAGCTTCGCCGATATTTCTCGCTACTACCCGGACCTATCTCGGGTTGATGCGACACTGGGACACGGTGCTTCCGGGGCGGATACTGCGAGTCTGTACGAGAACGTCGTGGAAGATCTCGAGGGAAAGTGGAGTGCATCCACGACTTCTGCGGCCTCGCATTCGAACCGGCCTGCGTCCAGTTCCGCAAACGGAACGTGCTGTCCCTAGGGCAAGCTCCGAGCAGAGTTCGCCAGCCAATTTCCGACATGGGCTTTTCCAGTGGAAGAACTACGAGGCCTAGCTCGGCCCGCACAAGCCATTGAGCGAAGCTTGAGGCGCGTCGATGGCTCTAGGAGCCAAAGAAAATAAGTGAGTTGCATCCGAGCGCTGAATGGCTCACGCGCCAGAAAAACGACACGTCGACTTGTTTGCTGCTAAGGCGGAACGGCCTAAATTTCTCCGTCCCGTAGCTGCCTTTCGATAGCGTCTCCGACCCGCAGAGCATTCGCTGCGATCGTGAGGCCCGGGTTGGTACCGCCGCAGCTCGGCATGAAGGAGCCGTCCACCACGTAGAGATTCTTGACCTCGTGCGAGCGACAGCTGGGATCGAGCACACTGGTCGTCGGGTCGTGGCCAAAGCGGCACGTGCCGGTTGGATGACCGAAATTGATCATATTCGGCAGCAAATAGAGCATACGGAATTTCAAGAGCCGCTTGCGTAGCAACCTTCTCGCGAGACTCGCACGTCGTCTCAGGTCGGGGTTAACCCGATAGCAGACGCGAATTCGTTCCGGCCGCTCGGGATCCGGGACAATACGGTTCTGGAGCTCGCCAAAATCCTCAAGAATCATTGCAAAGATCGTGGCGGCACCGAACAGCTTCGATGCAATCATCGCAGGAATGCGAAGGAACGGCCGTAGCGGCCGCATCCGGGCGAGCCAGCTTGTGTCGAACCATGCATACAGGAAGACGAGGATATTGCCGTAGGTAGCGGAAAGGCCGACGGATTGCACTGAACCGAGGCGCTTGCCGTCGTACGAATAGAAATCGCGAAAGCCGATAGTCTTGCGGGGTCCGTCCGACGAACCGCGGTGACGGGGCCAAACCGCAATCCATTCAGAGGCGTGAAACATCAGGTTGCGACCGACGAGGCCGGATCCATTGCCAAGGCCGTTGGGGTGCTCCGGGCCGGCAGATTGGAGAAGGAGAGTTGCGCTACGGTAAGTTCCCGCCGCGAGAATGACAACGCGTCCGGCGACCAGTGCTGTAGAGTTGCCACGGCGAAACTCCACGCCGGTGACCCTGTCAGCCGTGGCTATCAGACGCGTGACTTCACAATCGGTTAGCAGCTCACTTCCGTGGCGTTCTAGAGCGGGGTCGAGGCAGACCGATCGCGCGGTGCTCTTGCACGCGGAGGGGCACAATCTTCCGAGGCACTCCTGGCAACCCGGCTGATAAGCGATACCAACGTGCAGGCGATAGGGATGCAGGCCCGCATCCCTGAAGTCGCGCATGAACAGCTCATCCTGCGTGCTTGCTTGATGGGGCTCGAGCAAGTCGACAGGTTCCGCTAGCGGGTCGCTGGTGCCTTGCACGCGGTATAGCCTCTCGGCGAGTTCGTAGTAGGGCCGCATTGCGTCGTAAGAGATCGGCCAGCCTCCAGTCGGATGCTCTAATCTCGGGACCGCTTCGAAGTCGGAACGCTCGAAGCGTTCGAGCGCGGCGCCATAGATTAGCGTCGAGCCGCCGGGGCCACAGCCAAGCGGCGCAAATAGCTCGCTCACAGCTCCGTCGACTTCGGCCGTGATACGATCGGGCCAATGTCCAGCGGCCAGACGCTTCTCGGGAGTTTCGGCCAAGGTGGCGTCTGAACCGTCCGCCACGGTTTGGCGACCTTTTTCAAGAAACAGAACACGAAACCCTTGAGACGCCAGACGGTAGCCGATCGTTGCGCCTCCCATTCCCGTTCCGATCACAATCGCGTCCCACGGGGTCTCGGTGCTGGAATTACCCATGGTGATTACGCCATTTTTCCCATTTTATTCGATCGCACAGACCTCGCCTCTCCTCGGTCGAGTCTATTGGGCTCTCCAAGAGCACCGAGACTCGCTTTCCGAGACACAGCAGGTCCCTCAAGAGCGGAATCGACCGCTTACGGTCTCCAAGTCGTCACGTCTGCTTCGCTAGCAACTTTGTGGTCGCGGATTACAAAATGTGACCGCTTCGCCGACCATTGAACCAGTGCCTCCCGTCAACTCGCAACTCGCGGGTTAATCAGCGTGAACTTCTGTGCCATCGGGTTAATCGGGTCGAAACTAGATTTCCGACGGCGCGCCAAAATCAGGGTCGAGACCCGCGAAGATTCGCTTTGGAAGGTAAGACTCAACCGCAGACACTTAATCACACCGGTCATCGCGTCAGCTGTGAAATTTTACGTGTAGGGAACCAGATTTGGTTCTAAATCTGGCAATCTCCGGCGTGGGTTTCTCAACCATTACCAAGAGTGACCTAAGAGGGGATACAGCCGGAATTTGCAGGGGTTTCGGCCAGCAGACAGCGAGAGCAGGGCACGGATCTCTCGGCAATGTGAGATTAGCAAAACCGACCCTTTAAACGATCGCCGCCGTATAAACACGGTGTGGTCGCCTGTTTCCTCTGACTTGGAGCCTACCATTTTTTTCGAAGCTTCCGGCTTTCTTGACCCGGTCTCCAAGAGTGTCCCCCCGGCGCGTTTCAGCTTTTGTTGGATCAGGGCGTGCAGCCGCCCGGGGTCGAGACTGCCGGCACCCGGAGAGAAGGGATGAGACTGAGCTGCGGGCGAAACCCTGTAGGCGGTTCGTCGCGGCGAGGCCGGCGGGTCCGCCCGGGATGAAGAGTGAAGACCGCAGCGGAGAAACGACCGATACGCGGCTCGTCGACTCAGGGACTGGCCTGCTCAGGCGAGCGGATGATACCGGCGAATAGGCGCCTCCAGACACCTGCGCCATATAGGCGGAACCGGTCGAGATACAGGTACACGACGGGGGTCGTGTAGAGCGTCAGGACCTGGCTCATGAGGAGCCCGCCGACGATCGCGATTCCTAGCGGCCGGCGCAACTCCGAGCCGGTTCCGGTTCCCAGCGCGAGCGGCAACCCGCCCAGCAGCGCCGCTGCCGTGGTCATCATGATAGGCCGAAAACGCAGCACGCACGCCTGGTAGATGGCGTCGCGCGAGCTCTTGCCGTCTTTGCGTTCGGCCTCCAAAGCGAAATCGATCATCATGATGGCGTTTTTCTTGACAATGCCGATCAGCAGGATGATCCCGATGATTCCGATTACGCTGAGCTCGACGCGGCAAATCAGGAGGGCCAGCAGCGCGCCCACTCCTGCCGAGGGCAGGGTCGACAGGATCGTGATGGGGTGCACGTAACTTTCGTAGAGAATGCCGAGCACGATGTACACGGCGGCCAGCGCGCCGAGGATGAGCAACGACTCGTTGCGCAGGGAGTCCTGGAAGGCTTGCGCGGTGCCCTGGAAATTTCCGTGGATGTTAGACGGTAAACCGATTTGTTTTTCTGCAGCTGCGATCGCGTCCACCGCCTGGCCGAGCGCTACTCCGGGCTGCAGGTTGAAGGAGATGGTGACCGAGGGAAACTGCCCCTGGTGGTTCACCGCCAGCGAGGTCGTCGAAGGAGCGTAGTGGGTGAAAGTACCCAGCTTCACCAGCTCTCCGCTCGGGGTGGCCATAAAGATGTGGTTGAGCGAATCAGGGTCCTGCCAGAACTCGGGCGCCACCTCCATCACCACGTGGTACTGGTTCAGGGGCGTATACATGGTGGAGACCTGGCGCTGGCCGAACGCGTCGTAGAGCGTGTTGTCGATCGCTGCCTGCGTGAGCCCGAGGCGGGCTGCCGTGTCGCGGTCGACGACCAGGTTGGCGGCCAGACCGGCGTCCTGCTGATCGCTGCTCACGTCGACCAGCTGCGGCATCGAGCGCATCTTGCGCAGCAGCTTGGGCGCCCACTGGTTGAGCAACGCCAGGTCGTCGCTTTGCAGTGTGTACTGGTATTGAGCGTTAGCCATTCGACCGCCGATCTGGAGATCCTGGGTGGCCTGCAGATAAAGACTGGCGCCGGCCACCTGGGCAACATTCTTGCGGATGCGGGCGATTACTTGGTCGGCGTTGAGTTTGCGCTGGCTGTAAGGCTTGAGCGTAATGAACATCCGGGCCGTGTTGGTACCGCTGCCATTGCGGCCGCCGGTGAATGCGACGATGTGGTCGACCGCGGGATCCTGGCGGATGATATCCACGTACTCGGCAAGGTGCTTGGTTAATGCCTGGAACGAAGTGTCCTGGTCGGCCTGCACGGCACCCTGTATTCGGCCGGTATCCTGCTGCGGGAAAAACCCCTTGGGAATAGCCACGTACAGGTAGCCGCTGATGCCGACCATGGCGATGGTTATCGCGAGCATGAGGCGCGGATGATCCAGTACCCATGACAGGCTCGACGTGTAGTGTTGGTGCATCCAGTCAAAGCCGCGCTGGCTGGCCTGGTACCAGCGCCCGTGCTTCTCGCCGTGTTCGCCGAGCAGATGGGCGCACATCATCGGGGTGGTGGTCAGTGAAATGACCAGCGACACCGCGATCGCGACCGACAGCGTGACCGCGAACTCACGGAACAGGCGGCCGATGATCCCGCCCATCATCAGGATCGGGATAAATACCGCGATCAAAGAGATACTGATCGAAATTACCGTGAAGCCGATTCCTCTGGCGCCTTCTATTGCGGCTTCCAGCGGCGGCATGCCCATCTCGCGGTAGCGGGTGATGTTCTCGATGACCACAATCGCGTCGTCGACCACGAAGCCGGTCGAAATCGTGAGTGCCATCAGCGAGAGGTTGTCCAGCGTGTAGCCACACAGGTACATGACGCCAAAGGTGCCAATCAGCGAGATCGGCACGACGATTCCCGGAATCATCGTGGTGCGCCAGCTGCGCAGAAAAACGAACACCACCAGAATCACGAGCGCTATCGAGATGAGCAGCGTGAGCTCGACGTCCCGCACCGAGGCTCTGATCGTCACCGTGCGGTCCAACACTACCGTCGCGTCGATCGCGGGCGAGATTGATGCCATCAGCGACGGCAGCGCGGCCATGACTCGATCGACGGTGCTTATGATGTTGGCGTTGGGCTGACGGAAGATGACCAGCAGGATGCCGGCCGTGCCGTCGGCCAGTCCCAGGTTGCGCAGGTCCTCGACCGAATCGCGCACCTCGGCAACGTCGGAAAGCTTGACCGCGGCGCCATTCTGAAAGCGGATGATCAGCGGCTGATAGTCAGCCGCGGTCAGCAGCTGGTCGGTGGTGCTCAAAGAGCGCGCGGTGGTGTCGTCGGACAGCTCGCCCTTGGGCCGGTTGGTATTGGCGGCGGCCAAAGCGGTGCGCACCTGTTCGAGGCTGATGCCGAGATTGCTCAACTGAGTTGGGTTCAGCTCGACGCGCACCCCGGGCAGCGCGCTACCCCCCACGAACACCTGACCGACGCCCACCATCTGGGACAGTTTCTGCGCGAGGATCGAATAGGCGGCATCGTAGATCTTGCCGCGCGTCAAGGTTTTGGAATTGAGCGCCAGGATCAGTATCGGCGCATCGGCCGGATTGACCTTCTGATAGGTCGGATTTCCCGGCAGATCGGTCGGCAGTTGGCTGCGGGCCGCGTTGATCGCCGCCTGCACATCGCGTGCGGCCGCGTCGATGTTTCGCGACAAATCGAATTGCAGCACGATGCTGGTGTTGCCGAGCGTACTGGTCGAGGTGAGCTGGTTCAGGCCCGCGATGCGCCCGAACTGCCGCTCCAGCGGAGTTGCCACCGAGGAGGCCATCGTCTCCGGGCTGGCGCCCGGAAGTTGGGCCTGTACCTGGATGGTCGGGAATTCAACCTGCGGTATGGGTGAGACCGGCAGCAGCTGGAACGCGACGATACCCGCAAGCGCGATCGCGATGGTCAGCAGGGTGGTGGCGACCGGCCGACGTATGAAGATTTCCGAGATCATCGCGCGGCGGGCGCTTCGGCCAGCGAGGTCCCCGGGCGCTTGCTGGCGAGCCGTTCGCCAAGTCGATCGAACGCCAGGAAGATAACCGGCGTGGTGTAGAGCGTCAGTACCTGGCTTAAGAGCAAGCCACCGACGATCGCGATTCCCAGAGGACGGCGCAGTTCCGATCCGGTGCCGGTGCCGAGTGCCAGGGGCAACCCGCCCAGCAGCGCTGCCATGGTGGTCATCATGATGGGACGGAAGCGCAGCAGGCAGGCCTGATAGATTGCCTCGCGCGCGGGTTTGCCGTCCTTGCGCTGCGCTTCCAGCGCGAAGTCGATCATCATGATGGCGTTTTTCTTAACAATTCCTATCAGCAGGATGATTCCGATGAGTGCGATGACGTTCAGTTCGTTGCCGCAGATCATCAGCGCGAGAATGGCACCGACCCCTGCCGACGGCAGCGTGGAGAGAATCGTGATCGGATGGATGTAGCTTTCGTACAGAACACCGAGCACGATGTACACGGTCACCAACGCGGCGAGGATCAGCAGCGGCTCGTTGGTTAGCGACGCCTGGAAGGCCTGCGCCGTCCCCTCGAATTGTCCCTGCACACTCGCCGGCATTCCGATCTCCCGCGTCACCCTGTCGATCGCATCAACCGCGTCGCCCAGCGAGTAGCCGGGTGCGAGATTGAACGAGACGGTGACGGTCGGAAATTGCCCCTGGTGATTCACCACCAGTGGCACATTTCCTTCCTCGTAGTGGGTGAACGCACTCAGCGGCACCTCGCCCCCGGTCGCTGAACGAATGTAGATCTCGTTGAGCGCCGCGGGGTTTTTCTGAAACGCCGGGTCAACCTCGAGCACGACGTGGTACTGATTGGATTGCGTAAAAATGATCGAAATTTGCCGCTGTCCGAACGCGTCGTATAAGGTGTTGTCGATCATCTGCGGGGTAATGCCCAGACGCGAAGCGGTCTGCCGGTCGATCACCAGCTGCGCCTGCAGGCCCGAGTTCTGCTGGTCGCTCGCGACGTCCTGCAGCGCCGGTACCGTCTTCAGCTTGTTCACCAGCTTGTCGGTCCAGGTTGCCAGTTCGGCCGCGTTGGGATCCTCGAGGCTGTACTGATATTGCGTCCGGCTGACCCGGTCCTCGACCGTCAGGTCCTGCACCGGCTGCAGAAACAGGGTAATGCCCTTGACGTTGGCGGTCTGCGCCGACAGGCGACGAATGATCTCGCTGATACCCGCCTTATCCCGTTCTTCGAGCGGCTTCAGGTTGATCAGGAAGCGGCCGCTGTTGACGGTGGTGTTGGTGCCGTCCACGCCCGCGAACGACGACAGGCTTCGCACCGCCTGGTCACGCAGGATGATGCGCGCCAGCTCCTGCTGGCGCTCGATCATGGCCGGGAAGGAAATGTCCTGCGGCGCTTCGGAGACGCCCTGGATCACCCCGGTGTCCTGGAGCGGGAAGAACC
>DASXMJ010000104.1 GCA_036495685.1 Candidatus Binataceae bacterium
GGCATCAGGGACCAGAGCGCAATCCCCGACCGCCCAGATTCCGGGCCATCCTTCGATCGCGAGATACTGGTCGACCATGATTCGTCCATTCCGCTTGGGCAGCGGCAGTGGCGTTAATATCGGGTTCTGCGCTGCGCCGGCGGTCCAGATGAGAGTATCGGTCGCGATCTTATCACCGTTCGTTAATTCGACGACCTTATCCTTGAAGGAGCTAACCTTTGCGCCAGTTATGATTTCGACTCCCCGCATAGTCAGTTTCTGTCCAGCGTAAATCCCGAGCTTTCGATTTAGTTCGGGCAAGATCAGTTGGTCAGGTGTCACAAGCATGAAGCGCAGGTGATCTGCGCGCAAGTTCGGGTAGAAGCGAATCGCTTCACGCACGAAATCGTTGATCCCGCCGATCGTCTCCACTCCGGCAAATCCGCCACCAGCAACGACGAAAGTCATCATTGGGTGACGCTCGTCGGCAGCACACTCCGCATTGGCTTCTTCAAGGTGCGTGATGAGTTGATTGCGGACCGCGATCGCATCGCTCAGCGTTTTGATCGTAAGACTGGATTCCTCGACACCAGGAAGACTGAAGAAGTTCGTTTCTGCTCCCAGCGCTATCACGAGCTGGTCGTATGGCAACTGATGAGTGTGGCCGTCGGGCGTGTGCGAAATCGTAACAAGCCGAGCCTTCAGATCGATAGCTTCGATCTTACCCACGAAGCTCTTCACTCGTTTGAGCAGTCTGCGCAATGGATTGATGATCGTGCCCTGCTCCAGCGCAGCTGCCGCAACCTCAGGCAGCATTGGTGTAAACAGAAAATAGTTGTCCCTCGTAACGAGTGTTACGTCGAGGCCGCCGTGGCGGCGCATCAGCTTTTCCAGTTTTAGCGCGGCATAGATGCCGCCAAAGCCACCGCCGAGAATTAGTACTCGCCTAGCCTCCGCCGCGGACGAACTGGGGTCGCGCTCGGTTAAGTGGTTTTCGCCGATGTCATCGCAATCCATGGATGAATCCCTCCCATTGGGTTCGACGCCGCTGCTACCAAAGCGGTTTCACGAAGTCCTTGATCGCGCTCTGACACTATTTTGAGAGCGCGGCTATGCGGCGACCTCAATTCACGACTTGATCGCAACGACCGGCATTTACCGCGCGATCCTTTACAACACTTTCGGCGACAAGAGAGGGCTGTTTCTAAGGTTGGCGGTATGACTCATAGGCCACGCCACTATGCCAACTTCCAGCGCATCCAAATCCCCAGCCGCACGCTTATCGGCCAAAGCGGACGGGGCAGTGTGACCTCGATTGCGAGCCGTCTCACCAGAGCACGATGGCGATCTTCGTGGATTATTTCTGAGGCTCCTGTCATCTATTCGCCAATGAGTTTTCTCACCGTTTTGTATGCCCGATGCGCCCTGACCTTCAGTGCTGTCACGGAGACACCGGCCTGCGCCGCCGCTGCCTGGAGCGACAGGCCGTCGAGCTTCAGCATTGAGAAGGCCTCGCGTTGATCTGGCGGAAGTTCGGCGAGAACCACGTCAAGTTCGACAGCCGTCGCGCTCGTGGTGGCCGCCGGTCGATCGGGCGGTTCAGCGACGAGTTCTTCCCAATGAGATCGGGACCAACGCCGGCGAGAGTAATCGACCGCGATATTGCGTGCGATCGCAAAGAGCCAAGGCTCAAATGGACGCCCGGGTTCATAGGTGTGACGCGCCTCGAATATCGCCATAAACACTTCCTGATAAACGTCATCGACTTCGTGAGCATCCCCCACCCGCCTTCTCAGAAAGTACGTCAGCGAAGGACCGATCTCATCGAGCAGCTCACTGCACGCGTCCGCGTCTCCCTGCTGCAACCGCTCCATCAGTCGTGCACGAAGGCGGCTTCGTTCAAGACGCCGTGAGTCATCAAACATTTTCATTCGTTGCGCGTGGCAAGAAGTTACACCAAAAATCGTCCACACTGTCGAAGGCGGTCGGAACCAGTCCCCCCGTACACCCGGAGCTTCGCCAGCACCTGAACGGGGACCCTGGCGGACCAGATCATGTTCTCGCTCGGCAGGCAGGCAACGTTGGGGCACGAGCCACCGAGCAATTCGCGCTCGACAATAGCGGTTTGACGAGGGGCGTCGCTCGTCGTCCATGCGATCAATTTGCCCGCGATTCCACCTCCTATGATCAGATCGTCATACTTTTCGACGCTGTCCATTTGATTCGCCTTGGCCTGATCTCTTGCCAGATTCGTGTTGCGGAAAGTCGATTGGGACGCGCGCGATGTGGCTCATGTAGTTCTCGAAGATATTCAGCGCGACATTGGCGACGGTCTCGACGATTTCGCCGTCATTCAAGCCGACGCCACGCGCGCGAGCGAGGTCGGCGTCGGTGAGTTCCCCGCGCTGGACAACGATGTTGCGTGCAAGTTTGAGGATGGCATCGGTTCTCGCGTCGGCCGCGCTCGCGCGAATCGCGTCCGCGATTTCAATTCGATTCAGCCCGATTTTCGCAGCCATAGCCGTGTGCGAGCTCAAGCAGTAAGCGCACAGGTTGCACTCAGCGATCACCAGCGCGAGTCGCTCGCGAGTTTTTTCGTCGAGGGCTCCGCCGCCGAGCGCTGCACCCAGACTCATAAATCCTTCAAGCGCTGCCGGCGCATTCGCCAG
>DASXMJ010000105.1 GCA_036495685.1 Candidatus Binataceae bacterium
GCGACAGAATTTCGTTGGGACTTGGCATTCCGGTTCGCGTACCTGAGGCACGACATCCAGCGCCGCGTCGCTCTCAATGTCGTCCTGCCATGTTATCATTCCGCGAGTGCCGGAAAAATGACGCGTACGGCGTACTTCGTAGCCGGTCGGAAAGCGATCGCTCCGCAGCGCGCGCTTGCGCCCCAAGTCGGTGCGGCAGCGCCACAAGCGGCACAACGACACGAAGCCGGTGGCATGGGTGAGCGTCGCTTAAGACTTGCTGGCTGGCCTGGAGTTGTTCCTCCAGGCTTCGGCGAGCGGACCGCAACTACGCGATCGGCAGCGTCTTTTGCGGATTCCCTAAACCAGCGATGACCCGCGAAGCTAGCACCTATGGCCCGCTTGCGATTCGGCATGGCGCGCCAGGGCCCCGCCAGGAAGTCGCGACGGCAGTCGCCGACCTGAGTCGAGGCCTCACCCGCATGTTGGGCAGCAAGGTCGCGGTACAGGAAGACGCCCAAATCGGCGGTCGTGAAATAGTCCTCACTGTGGACGACGCACAACCGCCACACCAAAGTCCCCCCGATTCCCTCGGCGGCGATTCATTCTCGATTTCGCGGCCGAGCGATCGGTCGGTTTCGATCCGGTCGTCTAGTGAGCGCGGCCTGATTCACGGCGCGGCCAGCCTGCTGGTGCAGCTGGGAGCGAGCTTTCCGGCCGGCGTTCCCGCAATCTATCCGCGCATCGAGCCCGAACGCATCCGGAACCTCAAGCCCTCCGTGTTCACGCCATCGTTTTCCCGCCGCGCCTTCGCCTCCGACATCATGACCTGGAACTACGCATTTACGGACCGGCTTAAGCTTCATCTTGATCACGACCGCGAGTTCATCCCGTGGATGGCGCGCAGAGGGCTTAACGCGTTCTCCTACATTCGCCACGCGCACGACACCCGCCAGCGAATCGAAGAACTCGTGCCGATGCTGAGCACGCACGGGATTGCCGCCGAATACGGCGGACATGTGCTGCAACTGCTGTTGCCGCGTGAGCGATTTGTCCATGACCCGTCGATGTTTCCGGCCGATGACAGCGGCACTCGGCTGCCCCGCGGCAATCTATGCGTGTCCAGTCGCGCGGCGATCGACCTGGTTTGCGAGGCTGCGCTGCGCAGCCTCGCCGACTACCCAGAGAATGCGTTGTTGCACATCTGGGGCGCTGACGTGAGGCGGGGCGCCTGGTGCCGGTGCGGCAGCTGCCGGGAACTCGCTCCCCAGCATCAGTACCTGCAGGTGGTCAATGCGATAGCCGCGTCTTTTGCGAAGGCCAACCTATCGTGCCCGGTCTCATACCTCGCCTATCACGACACCATCGACCCTGATCCGAGCCTGCATCCGCTGTCCAACGTCAGGGTAGAGTGGGCCCCGCGCGAGCGTTGTTACTCGCACGCGATCGATGATCCAGCCTGCGACGTCAATCCCCGCTACCTTGCTTCGCTGAAACACTACCTGGAAATTTTCGAGGGCCGCTGCGATGTGTTTGAGTATTATGCCGATGCAATCCTGTTTGGGGGGCTGGCGTTTGCTACTCCGTCGGTCATTGCGCGCGACCTGCGCGTCTATCACGCCCTCGGAATTTCCAGCGTATCGTCCCTCACCTTCGGCGCGTACAGCCTGCTTGCGTATCCGGTCAACCTGGAAACTTTCGTGCGTTGCGCGACCAACGTCGGATCCGATCCCGCTCTCGCGCTGGAGAAGACCGCCCAGGGGCGGCATCCGGCCTGCGCGAGTTCGTGGCGAGATGCTTACCGTGCCATCGCCGACGCATCCGCGATGGTGCTGGACTATGCGGACGTGATGCGACCGCCGCTGGAGCCGGCCCGGGCGCCTCGCAAGCGCGTGGAACTCGCACGCGCGGCAGAATGCTTCCGGCGTGCGAGTGATGCCGCCGATGCGATACTGCGATCCAACGAAGAGCCGCTAGTTCGCGGCGAACGGCAGCTGTGGAGCTACAGTGCGGAGGTGCTCGAAAGCCTCGTGGACTATCTGGCCGCCAAGGGCAGCCGCGCGCGCGATCGCGCGCAACGCGGCGAGGCGGCGATCAAGAAGATCGCCGATGCGATTGAGCAAATTCGCGCCATCGACCAGCGACTCAAGGGCACCTGGGGTACCTACGACTTGGAATGGATTCGCGAGCTTTGGCTCAACACCTTGCGCCGCGGACTTAAGGACAATTCGGAGCAGCTCGAGGAGATGATCTGATGGATCCAACGAACGGCTATCAGCTCCCCGCAGAGTTGGTCGCGCTGCGCGATCAGGTCGGCAAAATCATTCGCGACGAGATCATTCCTGTCGAAGCGCGAATCGACCCCGACGCACCCGAAATTCCCGAAGATGACTATTGGCGTATCGCGCGCAAGGCGCAGTCGGCCGGAATGTGGTGCATGGGTGCGCCGCAAGAATACGGCGGCGGAGGGCTCAGCACCTTCGAGATGACGGTGCTGACCGAAGAAATGGCTCAGCATCGGATGGGCCTCTACAATCCTGGCGCTGGGGTCTTCGGCCGCACACCACCGCCGGTCATCTGGGCGGGTACGCCCGAGCAGAAACAAGAGTATGCGGGTGGCACGATCAGGAATGCCTGGTACACCTTCTTCGCGATCACCGAGCCTGCGGGCGGCTCCGATCCGGCGGGGGCAATCCAGTGCCGCGCGGTGCGTCAGGGCGACCACTACCTCCTGAACGGGACCAAGACTTTCATCTCGCACGCGCACGAGGCGGAGTGGGGCGTTGTCTTTGCACGTACCGATCCGAAGGCCGGTCGTCAGGGCGTCACCTGCTTCATCATCAAAAAGGGCCAGGCGGGTTTCACGCCGCGGCCAATTCGGACCATCCGTACGTCCGCGATTCCGAACGAGGTCGCCTTCGACGACTGCGTCGTTCCTGTCGAACAGCGGCTCGGCGAAGAAGGCCAGGGCCTCAACCTGTGCCTGGATCTCCTGGCACGCCTGCGGTTTCCTTATTCGGCGTGCAACGTCGGCGTCGGCGTCGCGGCTTTGCGAATGGCGATCGCGCACGCGAAGCGGCGCAGCACGTTCGGCGAGCTGCTTGCGCGACGGCAGGCGATCCAGTGGATGCTCGCGGACTCGGAGGTTGAGCTGCGCGCGGCGCGCTGGCTCACCTGGGACGGCGCCTGGAAGGCCGATCGCCATCAAGACTTTCGCACTGAAGCTTCGATTGCGAAATTGTATTCCAGCGAGGTGCTGGGGAAGGTGGTCGATCGCGCCGTGCAGATTCATGGCGGCTACGGGGTGAGCAAAGAGCTGCCGCTGGAACGATGGTACCGCGAGGCGCGCGTGCGGCGGATCGGCGAAGGGCCCTCGGAAGTTCATCGGATGGTCATCGCCCGCACGCTGCTCCGCTGAGTTACCCATCGGAAGATTGGTGAGAACGGTGAAACGGAAGAGCGCAACCGAAAGGACCTACTAATGAGCCTACCGCTCGATGGCATCCGCGTGATCGATCTCGGCCAGATTTATGCCGCGCCCTATTGCACCATGCAGCTCGCCTACCTCGGCGCCGACGTGATCAAGATCGAGCCGCCGCGTACCGGTGATGTTCTCCGCCGACCTGATCTTCCTCCGGGCGGCGCGGGCTATTCCTTCCTGATGCTCAACGCCCAAAAACGCTCGGTCACGCTGAATCTCAAGCTAAGGCCCGCCCAGCAAATCGCCCTCAAGCTGATCGAGGGAGCAGACGTGTTGGTTGAGAACTTTCTCGACGGCGTCATGGAATCGTTCGGGCTGGGCTATGCGCAGCTGGCGGAGCGCTTTCCGCGGCTGATCTATGCCTGCGGAAAGGGTTATGGGTCTGACAGCCGATGGGCGAGGCTCGGTTCGATGGACAACACGATTCAGGCATCCTCGGGGTTTATCAGCATCACCGGATTTCCGGACCGCGCCGTGAAGACCTCAGCAACCTTCATCGACATGGGGACCGGGAGCCACCTGGTGAGCGGAATCCTGGCAGCATTGATTCAACGTGGGCGTACGGGCCGCGGACAGAAGGTTGAAGTCGCGATGATCGACGTCGCCGTGCCCGCGCTGACCAGCGCGGTCGCTCCTGCCCTGCAGGGACTGAAATTCAAACGGTTGGGCAATCGGCACTGGGGCGCCTGTCCGACCAATGTGTACCCCGCGTGCGACGGCGAAATTCTGATCTTCTGCCTCACCGAAGTTCACTGGCGCACCATCGCCACGCTGATCGGGCGCGAAGACCTGCTTTCCGATCCTCGATGTGGTTCACACGCCACCCGCCTTCGGATCGCCGACGAACTGGATGAACTGATGTCCGCCTGGACCCACAGCCGCCCACGAGACGAGATGATCGCGCTGCTAATGGAAGCGGGCGTGCCGTGCGCCCCGGTGCGGCAACTCGATGAAGTGGTCGCGGACCCCGAGATGGTGACGCGCGGCACCTTGGTTGAAAGCGACTTCCCGACTCGCGGTCCGATCCGGGTGGCCGGTTCGCCGATCAAGCTGTCGGCCGCACCACAACCGCTGCCGGGGAACCTGCGAAGACCCCCCGAACTGGGTGAACACACGCGCGAGGTGCTCGCTTCGATAGGAATCGGTCTCAAAGAACTTGACCAACTGCGCGCCGCCGGCGTGGTCTGAGCGCACGCACGTGTCCGGGCAAAGCGGTCGGGGTCAACCCGCTCCGTCCGCGTCTTTCAGCGTCAGCGACGGTTCCCGCGCGCGATGGCAGCGCGGATTTCAGCGGTGCGTTGCAGGAGCGTACTTGGCAGATTCAGCGTCCCGGCGACGTTGGAATAGGGATAAAAGCGCGCATTGACGTGCGCGTGGAGCGGCAGCCCCGGCCCCTGATGAATTTCATAGTCCAGCGGCAACGGGCCGAGGATGCGCAGAATTCGATAAAGTGCGCCCGCAAAGCAGTCGATCTCATCGCTCGACAGGTCGGCGAGAGTAGCATCGCGATACTCCGGCATCATCACGTCGTAGCTGCGAGGAAATGCGCCGATGGGACTGGCATAACTGACGACGCCACCCTGATTTTCGATTACCAGACCCAAGCGGTCCATCAGGGTTGTGATTTCATCGAACAGACCCGGCGTCTCGCGCTCGGCGCGCGCCTCCGCCGCGACTGCGGGAAATGGTTCCGGCGAGCCGATTATCTGCTGATGCGGATGGGGCTGCGAAGCGCCGGACTCGCGCCCCTGATTCTTGCGAACCACCACGGAGCGGATGGAGTGATTTTCCCGCGCCAGGCGCATGACCCTGACATCCGCTTCGAGGAGGCGGCGGAAATGCCCTGCGCCCAGCATCCCGGTCGAAAGCAAATCACTATGGGAGCGGGGCGAGTCGACATAGTGGCGCGGGTCCTCCACCACGATATACGACTCGTTGCGGCCGGCAGTCAGCTCCGCAGGAATGCGGGGAAACATGTTATTGAACACCCGCACGACCCACTGGTCGTGTGGGCGATTGCCTATACCGGTCCATTCCGGGATTTCGGCCGCAGTCATCCGGAAGAGTTCGGCGGTGGATAAATGTTCGTTGCCGGGACAAAAGGGACAGTCCTTGGTCGCGGCGCGAATCTGCGCGTCGGTAAGGTGGGGAGGTTCCACGGGTTCGTCGCGCAGACCGAGTGTGAACGCGAAGCTCTTGTTGCGCACGTCGACCACGTAGGAGATCACCCCGGTAATTGGGTTTCGAATCCAGACCAGCGCGCCATCGCGGGTTTCGTGTTCGATCGGCATCTCGGATGCTTAAACTTACCCATTGGCCACGTGAATTTTCAATTCCAAAGGCGGCGCGCGAGTTTAACGCGCGTGACCAGCCGAAACTTGACTCTCTATAGGGGCTCCGTTATCCAGATAAAGAGGACGGGGACCCGGGATGTCCCGGGTAGAACATCGGGGTCTGGCGTTCCGCGGCCGCGGACACCAGGCTTTTTTTTGGCTCGTGCAGTCGGCCTGTCCCCACTGAAGATCAGCGTGACACCCACGAAACGATACCTGTTCACGCCCGGACCAGTCTCGGTGCCGCCCGAGGTGCTTCTCGAGATGGCGCAATCTATCATTCACCATCGCACGCCGCAGTTCAGCGCCACGCTCGATCAGGCACGCGACCGCCTAAAGCCGCTGTTTGGAACCAAGCAGGAAGTTATTCTGCTTGCCTCCTCGGGGACCGGCGCGATGGAGGCCTCGGTAATCAACCTGCTCTGCCCGGGCGATCAGGCCATCTTCGTTAACGCGGGCAAATTCGGCGAGCGTTGGGGCAAGATGCTTGGCGCTTTCGGCATGATTGCGCATGAGGTGAAAGTCGCGTGGGGCCGTGCGGTAGAGCCCGAACAGATCGAAGACGCGCTGAAAGCGCATCCCGATGCGAAGGCGGTCTTGACCCAAGCCAGCGAAACTTCGACCTGTGCGATTCACCCCATCGAGCAGATAGGTGAGGTGACACGCAGGCACGGCGCCCTGCTCGTCGTCGACGGTATCACCTCGGTGGGCGTGTTCGAGCAGAAGATGGATGAATGGGGTGTTGATGCACTCGTGACCGGAAGCCAGAAGGCCCTGATGCTACCGCCTGGACTGGGCCTCGTCGCGCTGTCTGAACGCGGCCTCGAGGTGGCCAAGAAGAATCGCACGCCGAAATTTTATCTCGACCTGGTGAAGGAACGCAAAACCCAGCACGACGAGCATACTACCGCGTTCACGCCCGCTGTCTCGCTGATTTTCGGTCTTAACAAGTCTCTCGAACTTCTCCACCGGGAGACGTTGCCGCGCGTGTTCGATCGCCACCGGCTAATGGCCGAAGCGACCCGCGAGGGCGGCGTGGCGCTGGGACTCAAGCTGATTGCACCCGACGCACCGGCGCCCGGCGTCACGGGTTTAATCGCACCCCACGGAATCGATACCGGCAAGATTGTTAAATTCATGCGAGATTCTTTAGGCGTCGCGGTGCAGGGCGGTCAGGATCAGATGAAAGGCCGTCTGCTGCGCATCGGCCACATGGGAAACCTAGCCCCCTTCGACATGTTGATCGCGATGAGTGCAGTGGAAGCCGGGCTGAAACACGTAGGTTACGAATTCCCCTCTGGAACGGGGGTGGCCGCAGTCCAGTCACGAATCGCCCGGAGCATTTGAGCGACTATGGCCCAAACGTTCCGCGTCCTTCTCAGTGACACGCTGGCACCGCAGGGAATTGAGGTCCTGAAGCGACATCCCGAGCTTAAGTTTGAGATCAAGACCGGGCTTACGCCCAGCGAGTTGGCGGCGATCATCGGACCCTACGACGCTTTGCTCATTCGGAGCGCGACCAAGGTGACCCGCGAAGTAATCGAGTCTGCCCCGTCCTTGAAGGTGATCGGAAGGGCTGGGGTAGGCGTGGACAATGTCGACCTCGAAGCCGCCACCCGCCGCGGCGTGGTAGTGATGAACAGCCCGCTGGGCAACAGTGTGACCACCGCCGAGCACGCCATCGCCATGATGATGGCGATGGCGCGCCAAATTCCATCCGCGACCGCGGCCGTCAAGGCGGGCAAATGGGAACGCACCAAATTCATGGGCGCGGAGGTCTGCAACAAGATTCTTGGCGTCGTGGGACTGGGAAACATCGGACGCATCGTCGCCGACCGCGCGGTCGGCCTCAAGATGAAGGTCATCGGTTACGACCCGATTCTCACGACCGAAGCCGCCGCGCGACTTGGGATCGAACTGGTTTCGCTGGAGGAGCTGCTTGCGCGGTCGGACTTCATTACCCTTCACACCCCACTGACCGACGATACGCGCGGATTGATCGGCGCGGCAGCCCTCGCCCGGATGAAGAAGGGAGTGCGCATCATCAACTGCGCGCGCGGGGGGATCGTTGACGAGGCAGCACTCGCCGATGCGATCACTTCTGGCCAGGTCGCGGGCGCCGCAGTCGACGTCTTCGTGGATGAGCCACCCCCACCCGACCATCCGCTGCTCAAGCTCGATGCGGTGGTCGCAACACCGCACCTGGGCGCGGCGACCGACGAAGCTCAGGTACAGGTCTCGATCGATATCGCGCAGCAGGTCGCCGATTTCCTGATCGATGGGAGCATCACCAGCGCGGTGAACATTCCCGCGCTGTCGCCCCAGGAACTAGAGGTCATCGGTCCGCATCTGCGGCTGGGCGAGAAGCTCGGGCGGCTCTGTGCACAACTGATTTCCGACGCTCCGAACACCCTGACCGTCGCGCTGGGCGGGGAAGCGTCGAACTTGAAACACGATGCTGTAACCGCGGCTGTCCTCAAGGGACTGATGAGCGGGTTTCTCGACGAAGATCTCAACCTGGTGAACGCACCCTTCATTGCGCGCGAGCGAGGCATCGGAATTGCCGAGATGCGCTCGCGCGAGGTAACGGACTTCGTGAATACGCTCACGATCGCCGTGACCACCAAATCCGGTGAGCACGAAGTTTCTGGTGCGGTACTCGGAAATCGCGCGCTCCGGCTCACGCGAATCGACGGCTACCGGGTCGAATCAGTTCCCGAGGGATACTTCCTGATGCTGCACAACCGCGACGTGCCCGGAGTGGTGGGCGCGATCGGAACCATGCTCGGGCAGGCAGGGATTAACATCGCGGGGCTCGAGCTCGATCGCGACCGCGTCGGCGGTACTGCACTCAGCCTGATAGAAGTGGACGGGCCGGTGCCGTCTCAAGTTCTGGAGAAGCTCAAAACGATTCCAGCAATCACGTCGGCTGTCCTGCTTAAGCTGTAGCCGGACCGACAGCCGCTGGGAGCGCGTGCGGAACTTGCGCGCGCGCGAGGGAAGCGTGTGCGGTTTTACGGGGGAAGATAAATGAAGACAGTAGCGGTGGTAGGCACGCAGTGGGGCGACGAGGGAAAGGGAAAAATCGTCGACCTGCTCGCCGCCGACGCGGACGTGATCGTCCGGTTCCAGGGCGGCAATAACGCCGCGCACACCCTGGTGGTCGACGGCGAGAAATTCATCCTGCGGCTGGTACCGGCAGGTGCATTGTATTCCGACAAGACCTGCATAATCGCGAACGGCACGGTCGTGGACCCCCTGGCGCTGCTCAGCGAAATAGACGATCTCAAGAAACGACGTGGTCTGGCCGATGATTTTCTCAAACTCAGCTACGAAGCGCACATCGTGTTTCCCTATCATCGCGCAATCGACCAGGCCCGGGAGGCACGCGCGGGCAAGCGTGCCATCGGCACGACCGGCTTCGGAATAGGCCCGGCCTACGAAGACAAGATGTCGCGCGCGGGCCTCCGATTCGACGATCTGGTCAACTTCAAATCATTTACCGAGAAGCTCAGGCGCAACGTTGCTGAGAAGAACGCCTACTTGAAGGCGGTGCTTAAGGGCAAGCCGCTCAACGGTGCAGAGATAATTGAAGCCATGCGCGGTGCAAGGCGCCGTCTAATGCCCTACCTGTGCGACACCGGAGAGTATCTTGCCCAAGCGATTGCGACCGGTAAGCGGGTGCTGTTCGAAGGCGCGCACGGGACCATGCTCGATATCGACCACGGCACTTATCCTTTCGTGACGTCTTCGAACTGCATCGCGAGCGCGGCGTTCGCGGGAACCGGCATCGGTCCAGGCAAACTCGACGCGGTGTTGGGAATCAGCAAGGCTTACACGACGCGGGTGGGTGCCGGCCCCTTTCCAACGGAAATAAGGGGCTCACTGGCGGACTCGCTGCGCGAGGAAGGGGTGGAGTTCGGCAGCGCTACCGGACGTCCACGTCGCATCGGATGGTTCGACGCGGTGCTGGCGCGGCTAGCGGCGCGCGTCAACGGCATGTGGGCGCTGGCGCTGACCAAGCTCGACGTGCTTACGGGAATCGATCCAATCAAGCTGTGCGTGGGGTACCAGTACAAGGGCAACCGATACGAGACTATGCCTCCCGGACGTCATTCGATGGATACGGCCAAGCCGATTTTCGAGGAAATGCGCGGATGGACGGAACGAATCGGCGACGCGCGCTCGCTCGGGGAGCTACCCGCGAATGCCCGCCGCTATATCGAGCGGATCGTCGAACTGGCAGGCGTGTCGATTGCAATCGTCAGCGTCGGGGCGGATCGCGCGGCGACCATCGTGCTCAACAACCCCTTCGCGTAGGTGAGCCGACCCTTCGCGCGATCAGTCGCATCGCCCCCGCACTGGCGTCATCGCGGCGGCTCCGGTACCGGACGGGAGAAGCTCCGCTGCTCAATTGCTCTGTCCGAGCAAACCACTTGGACCGGGCGTATGCCTGGCGGAGCTAGGCGGCGCAGACTGCCGCCAGACTCGAAATCGCCACGCCGCGGCGGCCCTGTCGCAAATCGTTGCGATCGAATCCGTTTGTGCAGTAGCCCAGCGAGATGCCGGTGGCCGGATCCGCCCATCCGATTTGTCCGCCGGCTCCTCCATGTCCGAAAGTGAGCGGTGAGTTGGTCTTGCCAAAGCCGCGATAGTTCGCCAGTCCATCGCCGCCCGCGACCACCACCCCCAGCGCACGACTCACCGGCACGCCAAAGATGAGGTCCATGTAGCCCTCCGAGCGCACCCGGCGCGCATCATCCAGCACTTCCTGCCGCCAAATGTGCGAGCCGTCCTGCGCGCCGTTATGCAGCAGGGCCTGGTAAAAGAGCGCCAGATCGCCGGCCGTCATAATACCTCCTCCCCCGGGCACGCCCGCCTCACGCACGTGTGCACGATTGAACCCGAGGATCGCTTCCTCGGTCACCTCGGTCTCAGGCATCGGGGGGATGCCAAGCTTCTTGCGCTCTTCGTCCGAGAGAGGTTCACCGACGTAGACTAGTTCTGCCACGCGATCGTGAAATTCGCGCGGAAGTCCAACCCTCATTTCCGGAAGTCCCAGAGGAAGCGCGATTCGTTCCCGCACGAAATCGCGAAAATCCTTGCCACTTCGCCGTTCGATTATCTCGGCAATAGCCCAGAACCCTGAGGTCGGATGATATTCGAACTTGCTTCCAACCGGCCACTCCAGCCGCCATTTGGAGAACCGCTCGAGACGCTTGCTGCGGTCGAGCCATTCGTCCTGTGGATACGGCGCATTAGGAAAGCCCGCGATATGGAGAAGCACTTGCTGCACAGTGATTTGGTCTTTGCCGTTGGTGCCGAATTCCGGAACGATGTCCGCCACCCGCTCGTTTTCTTTAAGCTTGCCCTCGCTGATCAGAATCCACGCCGCCGCAGACATGATCGCCTTGGTGCAAGAGAAAATAGTAAATAGCGTCTCGTCGGTGGCAGGTTTCTCGACCCCACCTTGCCGGGCGCGCCCAAAGGTGCGCATCGCGCCGATTTTTCCGTTGCGCGCGATCGCGATCTGAACCGCGGGCAACAACCCCTCGCGCACCTCGCGCTCGGCACGCTGAAAGAGCGCATCGACCTTGGCCGAATCGAGACCAACCTGTTCGGGCCGGTCGGCGATCAAGTTCTTGGATGGCATAAACGTTTTCCTCTGGTTGGAGTTGCCTACGCATACCACAACCGAGGGGATTTCCGTGAGGATCGGGAATGGAAGCCCCCGTCGGCGGGCGGGAAGCCGCCACGAGTGTCCTTCGCTTCCGTTGACCGGAACCGGACCTCTACGGCCCCTGGGCTGCGACCCATCCGGCCCGGCCGGGCACTTCGGTGCGGACGACCGGGCAGACAGGCAACTCTGCTCGATTCAGACCAGACGCGACTCCGTCCATCCGCACGAACCGCGCGCCCCGCTCTTTAAGTGCTGCAACCAGGGCGGCGAAGTTTTCCAGCTGGCCCATTCCCTCGGTTTCAGCGTGGATGGTGTGCACGTTGAGTTGGTCGGGTTTGAACTGATTCAGGTAGAACCGCAACAGGGCGGCATTGTCCCCCAGATCGGCGCGCCCCATAACTTCATCCAAGGTAGGAACCGTGCTCGGAATCTCCGGTGTAGTCAGCACCCGCCCATCTACCATGCATCGAAACGGTGTCCGCCCTCGCGTATCGCTGCGATAGTTGAGTCCCATTTCGTCGAGCGCACGCAGCGCAACCCCATTGGTGCGCCACCCGGGAGCCGCGAACGCCCGCGGACTTTCGGCCATAATCGATCGATACGCCTCGAATGCATCGTTCAGTTCGGCACGGATTCCGCGCTCGCCCAGCGAATCGATGTGATCCTGCCATAGCACGTGGTCGTAGCCGTGCACCGCGACTTCGAAACCGGCGGCCTTGAGCTCGCGCAGCAGATTGGGAAACGCAAGCGCGATCGGACGCGCGGGCAGGATAGTGCCGGACAGGATGGTGCGCAGTCCGTACATCGAAACCGCTTTGGTCCGAAACATCTTTTGCAGAAACCCGCGATTGCGAAATATGCGGATTATCGCCCTCCCCGAATTGTCGGGGCCCATCGCGACGTAAAAACTTGCCGTCGCACGCTCGCGCTCAAGGACGCGGCGAAGGCGCGGCACACCCTCAGCCAGTCCTTGGTGGGTATCGACGTCGATCTTGAGCGCTACTTCCATGACGCAGGAACGAGGCCGTACAAGCCTGTGCCAAGTGCGCAGCTGTTACATGTGGTTGTCGCTGCGGAACCAGTCGATCGAAAGTTTCACGCCTTCGCGCAGCGAGATCCTCGGCTCCACGCCGAGCAGCTTTTTCATCTTGGTATTGTCCGGAACGCGGCGTGGGATGTCCTCGTAACTCTTTCCGTAAACATCCTCCTGGGTGACAAAATTGATCTTCGACGTGGTGGGCCCAAATAGCTCGAGCATCAGCTTGGCAAACTCCAGCACGCTGGTTTCGACATCGACGCCGATATTGATGACCTGTCCCTCGGCCTCAGGTCTGATGCCCGCCGCGATCGTCGCGGCCACCGCGTCGGTCACATAGGTGAAGCACCGCGTCTGCTTTCCATCGCCGATTACGGTCAAGTCGGCGCCGCGCAGCAGTTGCCCCATGAAGATCGTAAACAATCTCCCGACATCGACCTTGTCGAGCCGCGGGCCATAGACGTTGAAGTAGCGCACCACGGTAACCGGCAGGCCGAGCTTGTGGTAGGCGAGGCAGAAGTGCTCCCCGACCGCTTTGGAGGTGGAGTAACACCAGCGGTCGATGGTGGTCGCGCCGAGTACTCGGTCGTCGTCCTCCCGCCAGGGAACCTTGGGATTGCGCCCATAGACTTCCGAGGTCGAGCTGAATACCAACCGCTTTCCATACTTGTATGCGGCCCGGAGAATGTTCTGCGTCCCGTTGACGTTGACGTTGAGGGTCTCGTACGGATCGCCCACGTAGTGCTCGACACCAACCACTGCAGCGAGGTGATAGATGAGGTCTGCCTTCGCAACCAGACTGTCGATGATCTCCCCGTTAAAGATGGAATCGTGGATATAGTGGAAGCGCGCGCTGTTCAGCAGATGGCGCACCTTGCCGATCGATCCGGTATCGAGCACAAACACTTCGTCACCGCGCGCGATGAACCCATCACTCAGATGCGAACCCAAAAATCCCGCGCCGCCTGTTATCAGAACCCGCATGTACCCTCCGCCTACGCTATTACGATAGATCCCCTGAGCAGATTCGCTCCCAGCACACTTCGCGCCTGGCCCTCGTTTCCCCCTTCTAATTGCGCCCGCAGCACGAGCACGCTCCCCGCGCCGGCCGCCACTTCAATGGCGCCGCCAGCGTGTTCCGCGATGATTTCGCCTGCCTCGCCCAGAGAGCCCGATTCGACCGCAATTGCGGCTTGCCAGATAAACAGCTTGCGCCCTCCGAGCATACAGGTAGCGCCCGGATAGGGGTGGGACACCGCGCGAACGAGGTTGAAAATTCTCCGTGCCGGCCAGCGCCAGTCAATCCTGCCATCTTCGGGCCGTCGCCGCCCGAAGTAGCTACCCGCGGCAAGGTCTTGCGGATGCCGCGGTGCACAGCCGCCTACGATCAGTGGATGATACTCGCGGATCAACTCGGCGCCGAGCGGTACCAGCTTGCGATAGAGCGTAAGCGCCGTGTCACTGTCATCGATGTTGACGACGCGTTGCGCCACGATGTCGCCGGCGTCCGCGCGCGTCACCATATGATGAAGGGTGACGCCGGTTTGGCTCTCGCCGTTCACCAGCACCCAGTTTACCGATGCCCGGCCGCGATACTTCGGGAGCAGAGCGCCATGGAGGTTGTACGCACCGAGACGGGCGCAGTCGAGCAGGCGCTGGGGGAGCAGGTTTCGGTAGAAACACGAATAGACCACCGCGGGATTCAGCGCGGCGATCCGCGCGATCCATCCGTCGTCGATCTGTTCCGCAAAAAACACCGGCACCGCATGGCGCTTCGCCAGATCCGCGCAGGATCGCCACCAGATTTCCTCGTGAGGGTCATCGCGGTGGGTGAACATTGCGGCGATTGGCGCGCCCATTGCGAGCAGCGTTTCCAGACACGCGTGCCCCATTTCCTGGTAGGCGAAGAGAACGCAGGCCGCTTGCGTGATCGCCGCTTCGGTGCGAGGAGCTGGCGTCACCGGGCTACTTGCGGGTCTCGTCGGCTTCCGGGTCGCCGTCGCCGCCCGTCCCGTGAATTTTGCGGACTATGTAAGTTGGCCGCCGCCGAACTTCCATATAGATACGGCCCGTGTATTCACCCTGGAGAGCAAGTCCCAGAAAGAGCGTGCCAACCAACATGAAGAGGGCCGCGAACAGCGTCCACATCGCGCCTTCCTGCTGCGGTCCGTAGATGATGCGATGCGCGAACAACACGAAGGCGAACGCCAAGGACAGGATAAAAATGGCAATTCCGGTCAGGCTCACCAGCTGGATGGGCAGAAACGAAAACCCGGTAATAAGGTTCAGGCTCAGTGTCGCGAGTCGCAACAGGTTGTATTTGGAGGCACCTTCGGCGCGCGCGCTGTGCGAGACCCGGATCTCGGTGACACGTCGGGCGAAGGAGTTGGCCAGTGCGGGAATGAAGGCGGCCTTCTCGTCACACTCGACTACCGTGTCCGTGATCGCGCGGCGGTAGGCGCGCAGCATGCATCCGTAGTCGTGCATCGGGACGCCGACGACCAGCGAGGTAAGGCGATTGTGAAGGTGCGAGGCATGCATGCGCCAGCTGTCGTCGTGCCGATCCTCGCGCCATCCGCCCACGACATCGTTGCCCGCGTCGATGGCCTCCAGCAGGCGCGGAATTTCTTCGGGCGGATTTTGCAGGTCGGCATCGAGTGTGACCACCACCTCGCCGCGCACCTGGCGGAAGCCGGCGAGAATTGCCGAGTGTTGCCCGAAATTGCGCGCCAGTTCGACTATGCGTACGCGGCCAGCCTCGGCCTCGGCAATGGTGCGCAGAATCTCCAGCGAATCGTCGCGCGAGCCGTCATCGATCAGGACTACTTCCCAGGGCCGCCCCGTCGCTTCCAGTACCGGTTTTAGCCGCGACCACAATGCGCCCAGATTGGCAGATTCGTTGTAGACGGGGATGACGACCGAGACCAGCCGATCCGCGCGGTCGGCAGTGGTCGGCGTACCAAAAATGGGCGCTATTTTGCCGGAAGGACTCAAGGCTTTTGCCGCGCGACGGCTGGGCTCCCCAACCTGCGCTGCACCAGTTGCATTCTGGCAAACGCGCGCGGCTCATTAAAGATAGGCAGATTATTACTCTCCCCGGTTTCCCCACTGAAAAGTTTCGAGCATCGCACAGTTGGCGCGACGCACCCCCTCGACGAGAACTGGGTAGGGGGTCCAATCCTCGCGTACCAGCCCCTGCATAAGAACTCCCCTGCTTTTTGAGAAACGGTCCAGGTAGTGGCAGCGGTGATAGCCGAGGATGTAGGGCTGCGCGAAGGCCTCCTTGAGGTATTCTTCGTACGCACGCGCGGCGTCCGCCTCGCTTGCGCACTTTGGCCAGCCGGTTTCCGGATAGCGAGCGGTGGGAAAGCTGAGGGCGTGGTCACAGATCAGAATTGGTTTGCGCGAGATTCGATACACACGGTCGAACCGATCTTTCTCGAAGCGCGGCTCACATGGCTGGACGGCAATTGCATCTGTCCAGGGTAACGCTTCTTCGAGCACTTCGGTGGGCATGTCGGTCAGCAAGTAGCGATCGCCGAACACGAGATGCTTGCGATCCTCACGCTCCATCGCCTCGCCGGCTGCACGATAGTACTCGCGCGCGATGAGCCGCAGAAAATCATAGTCGTCGCGGTGCACGACTGGATCATCCAGTAGCAGACCTGCGAAATCCGCGTGTAGTAACGACGGGTCATACAGGTCGGTGCCGTAAAGCTTGCGGAAGGCGTCCGGATTCGCGCCATGCCGCTCGCGCAGGAAGGCGACATAGCGCTGCTTGCCGGGATAGATCGCCTGGCTACCGCGAATCGCGGACACCCAGTCGTCATTCACCAGCCGCCGGGCATTATCGAGGTCCCAGCGCGGCGTGTCGGTCCAGTAGTAACCAATCAGATTTGGATTGCTTTTGACCGGCGCACACATCTGATGAACCGCCCGGCGGGCGGCGCCGCCATACCCGCCGAAAACATCCGGATAGCGCGGCCGGGGAGCGAAGTATGGAACCCAGGCGATATAGGTATCCGCGAGGAACGGCATGCGATCGGGAAGTTCGCTCGGATGATGATAGCCTGCGGTATTAAATCCCCATTGCTGCAGATTCGCAGCAATTTTTTCGGTGAGCGGGGTACGCCGTTCGCGAGCCTCGTCACGGAATCCGGGGACCGCGCCGGTATGAACTACTCCCAACGAAACGAACGGACTACCGTTTGGTGCAATGAGCATCCAGCGGCCGTGGCGCTGCTCGATTCGATAGACCGGACGCGGCTGCCGAGTCTTAGCTCTGTTCATTGCTCCGCAGTCTCATGTTCGACGCGGGCCCGCACTATCGTCGCGGCGGCATCTTGCATTCAGCGAATCCCCGGAGGTTCGGAACGGCATGGTCGGGCTATGCCCACTGCAAGACATTCGCGCTTCTCCAATCAGGAGTTTACGCAGCCTTTCGCTCGATAGACGCCTTGCCGCGCGACGATGCGCGGTTTGCCACTGCAATTGAGTGAGGGCGTGTGTAAAACGCTCGAATGCATCACGACGATGTCCCCTGCTTTGCCGGTAATTTCGACCACTTTCACCGGAACACCGCGCACTATCGCGCCTTCTTCCATAAGCCGTTGTCTGCGCGTCTCCGAAAATTCTTCCGACCATAGGTCCCTCAGCCACGGGTGGGTCTCTGCCAGCAACCTGCGCCCATCGGCAGAGCGAATCTTCGCTTTGCCGCCTGCTGAAAGTTCCTGAATCAATCTATGGGTTCCGATTACCGCCACCGTTGCCCCACCTTGGGAGCTGACCGAATCCAAAAATGCGAAGACCGTGACCTCCCCAAATGCGCGCTGAACGCCAAGCCCTCCATAGACGTCAAGGTGCCAAGTTTGGTGGGGCACTTCCCACCGCCGCCCATGGAATGGAAAGGTGACCAAAGGAGTCCCCCAGTGCACCGGCCGCTCCCACCCATCCGGCGCAAAGAGATCGTTGAGCGCCGCGCACAGGGCGGGGCTCATCATACCGGCGAATCCACCTTTCCGCCCCACGTGTTGCAAACCAAAGACCGGCCCTTCTCGCCACGCTTCCGGTGCATCGGGCCGAAAACCATATTTACCGGCAAGCTCCGCCCACAAAATTTCGCGCATGGCGCACACCTGCGGCTCGGGGATCGCACTAGGCAGATGCAGTAACCCGGTATCGTCGAACTCACGGCGCTGTTCCGTGATTAGTCCACCGGCCCCGAGATTGTTTCCATCGTTCATCCGGTCTCCCCGAAACGCCAAAACGCTCCGTGCGGGCCCAGCCGACCCTTAGATTTCGGTTGGGCGTGCGCGGAGCGTCTCCGTGCTGCTGGCGGAGTCCGATCGCTCGAACTCAGGCTCAGATATGACAGACGCAATTCTTATCGACGCCCCTTGCCGTGTCAACTTGCGTCACCAGGAGGGGGAGCTCATGTGGAGCAGGACTTCACGCCGTTGACCTGGCGTGCTGGTGCCGGAAGACTCGTGGGGTTATGCAACCGCCCCACAGGTCGTCTCGCGTCGCACTGGCAGCTCTGATCGCGGCGCTCCTTTACCTGCCCGGCCTCGGCTCCCCCGCGCTGTGGGAACCTGATGAGGGCCGCTATGCGGAAATCGCCCGCGAGATGGTGGTTTCGGGAGAGTACATCACCCCGCGCGACGACCAGGTCCGCTACTTCGAGAAGCCGCCGCTGGTGTATTGGGCGGAGGCGGTCGCGATACGCCTGTTCGGAGCCGATGAGTTCGCGGTACGGCTCCCCGCGGCTCTGTTCACGATCGGACAAGTCGCGGCCACTTGCCTGATCGGCGAGGCAATGTTCGGGGCGGCTGCCGGGTTTGCAGGGGCAGTCGTGCTAGCTCTGTGTCCCCTGGTCTTCGCGTTCGCGCGGTTTGCCACGCTCGATCCTGCGCTGGCTTTCTTTCTGACCGCGGCCGTGGGAGCGTTTTACTTCGCCGCGGAGTGTCCCGACTTCAGCGGCGGTGCGGGTCGCGCCTGGATGTTGATTGCCTCCGCGATGCTGGCGCTGGGCACACTGGCCAAGGGCCCGGTCGCACCGGTACTGGGCGGATCTGTCGCACTGATCTGGATCCTGCTCGAAGGGCGGGGCCGTGAAGTGCGCCGCATGCCGCTACTAAGTTGCCTCGCGGTGTATGCGGTTATCGTCACACCATGGTTTCTTTTGACCGCGATGCGCAATCCCGGGTTTGCGAGCTTCTTCTTCGTGCACGAGCATCTGGAGCGGTTCGTCTCATCGCGCGAACACGGATGGGGGCCGTACTTCTTCATTCCCGTCGTGGTGGCCGGAACCTGGCCCTGGCTTTTTTTCGTTCCGCTGGGAATCTCTACCGCCCGCGAGTTGCCCGAAGCGCATCACCGGAAGGTGCGCTCCGCGCTGCGGTTGCTCGCGGTCTGGTTCACGGTCATTTTCGTCTTTTTCTCAATTCCGCGCTCCAAGCTCGGCTCCTACATCCTGCCGGCGTTGCCTCCGATCGCCATGGTTTCCGGCTTGGCGCTTGCCCATCTCGGCGCGACGAGCCGCGAGCGACGCACAAGAATCTCCGGACGTTTTGCACTGCTCAATCTTGCGATCGCCGGGGTGGTGATAATCGTGCTCGTCGCGATACGGGCCAGGATTGGACTAGCGCTGGTATTGGATGGCACCGCCATTGCCATAGTGGTCGCGGCCGGCGCAGTGGCGGCTTGGGCGCTCGCCGCCAGAACCAACCATGCCGGCTACGTGTTCGCGGCCATCGCGTTGGCAATGGCGACCACGAGCTGGCTTGGGCAGAGCGCCAGAATTCATGCGGGAGCCACGATCAGCTATCGCGATCTGGCTCGTCAAATCAGGCCTTATGAAGGTTGCGTGCTCGGTTCGTACCGTCACTTCGTGCAGGCGCTGCCGTTCTACACGGGTCGGCGCGAGATTTTGGTCCAGTACTGGGGCGAGCTAGCCCCGTTTGCGCAGACTCCTGACGAGCGCGCTGGATTCGTTGGCACGGCCGCCAAGCTCCGCGAAGTGTGGGCATCGAACCGCTGCGTCGTGTTGATCGCTAACCGTGGGGACCTCGAGGAATTGAGCAAAACGTTGAATCCACCACCGCGTATAATCGGTTGCGAAGGTAAGAAGCTTGCGCTCTACAATCGGGAAGTGGCGCACGCTGCGGCGGGATGTGAGGTCCGAGAGGATCGCAAAGATCCCACAGGCACGACGGGAAACCTGAACCCTCAACACTTGGATTCGACGCCGCTGGCCTGTAGTTAGAAAGGGCGGATGTTTGCGGCAAAGGTCATACGCCCATGGCTCACCGCAATTGCTTTGACAATCGCACTACAGGGCTGCGCTCCGATAAACCAAGATTCCGCGCAACGAGCGCTCGCCGAAGGCCGACTTGATGATGCCGCGTATGATATTCAGGCAGCGCTAGCCCACGACCCCGACAACCTTACGCTGAAGAATCTCGCCGCGCAGATTTTTACCCAGCGCGGTGTCAAGTCCTATCAGGGCGGTGCAATGATCGCGGCGAGCGAAGATTTCCACCGTGCGATCGATTACTTTCCAACCTACGCGCCGGCCTACGACTACCTGGGTATGCTTTCCTTTCAGCAGCACAACTGGCAAGACGCGATCAAATACGGGAGCATGGGTGCGGGATACGCGGGTCAATCGGATCCAAGTTATGTGCGAGATGCGCGCGAGAACCTGCGCAAGCTTGAGACTGGTGGAACTCAAGGTGGCAGCTGAGCAAGTGGCAGATAGGGCAGCTAGTTCTCGGAGAACCCTTGCAAAAGGCGGGGAGGCAGCAGGTGGCTGAAGCGAAGACGCAAATCGCGGGGGTTGGCGGGACCCGCGGTGAGACAAGTCTCGGCCAATTTCTCACCGAGGCGCGCAAGAGCGGCGGCTACACCCCCGAGCAGGTTGCTGCCGAAACCCACATCCCTCCTCACTACATCAGAGCGATCGAGACCGACGACTACGGTCTCATTTCCGATCAGCTCTACCTGCTGCCGTTCGTGCGCCGGTACGCCGCTTTTATCGGACTCGACCCAGAGCAGGTTGCCTCGCGCTTCGTGCACGACGTGCAAAAAGCAGAAAACACTGCCGCAAAGACCAGCGAACCCATCCCGATGATCACGAAGGAACCCAAGTCGGGCGGCGGGCGGTACCTCATTCTGGTGATCGTCCTGATAGTCGGGGCCGCAACCGCTTTCCTGTTGGTGAAGAGACAGGCGCTTCTGCGGGGCCTGCTCCATCTTTCACAGCGGGAGTCCTTGAAGGTTGAGTCTCTGGTGAGGCCTCCCGCTAAAGTTTCGCGAGCCGCACCACCGAGCAGCGCGCCCGGTGTCCCATTCGAAACCAGGGTCACGCCGCTGGCGGTATCGGACGATTTGTCATCTAACTCGCCGCACGGCCTTCGCCGCAACCTTCAGACAACTGATTAATACTCGCGCGGGAAGAGAATCAGGTTACGCTCAGTGGAGAATCGCGTCGGCGATTGCTTCCGCCACCAACCGCTTGCCCTTTTCCACGTCGTCTCCCGCCTCCACCAGCGCGACGACCTTAAGCTCGCTCGCCGAGTCCGAAGCCGATGCGCGCGCGACGATCGCGGTCTGGTACAGTTGGTTGGGCGGAATCTTGTCGTAAGGAGAGGGCCCATTTGCCGCCTCGTCGCGATTGTTCAGGTAGGTCTGGAACTGTTGCATCCTCGGGTCCTCGTGGTTCAGGGTCTGGCGGCGAGCCATTGAGGTGTACGGATCTTCCAAAGGCTTGTTACCGGTATCACCCAGCGGCGGTGGTTGCGCACCCAGGTCCTTGAGCATCTCGGCGACCGACGGATCACCCGGCGACAAGTCCTGGATAGAAACCCCCGGAGCCAGTGCGCGTGCATTGACCGTGACCGTTACCATGATGGGCACGCCCGAACGTGGGTGCCCGCGAAGATCTTCGCTGAGCACTCCCTGAACCACCGGGTCGGTGCAGACCGACATGACCGCGGCGTTGGGCGGAATCTTGAGCCGGCCCAGGGTTTTGATTTCGGTCGCCGCCGAGATGCCCGCGTGCGCCGGAATCATCAGCACGGCGAGGACTAGACCGCCGACCGCCTTTCGCCATGAGTCCCTCATCTATATGCGCGTGCCCCTTCGATCGGCCAAATCGCGACTACCTCATCCCCTCTCACGACATAATACTCGCTGTGTAAATTTATGGTGGTATCGCCGTGACTCGGCACCACTTCGATTTTCGTTCCAGGCGCAATTTCCAGATCGCCAGCGGCCAGGTGACCGTGTTCTTCCGACAACCGCGCGACCTTGAGCGGGAGGGTCTTTCCTAGCGGTGGACCAAATTCATTGGTCAGCGATTTCATGCCCGCGTCGACAATCACTCGGTCGCCTCGCCGCGCGATAACGGTAGTGAGCAAGGTCAGCGCCGACATACCTAAATCGGGTCGCACCCGCCGATAGGCTCCATCCATAAAGACGTACGAGCCGGCCTGAACTTCAGTCACGTCCGGCCATGAACCGGCTATATCGTAAGTGCCGGTGCCGCCGGCGCTCACGATTGCGGGCGGCAGTCCCGCACCCCTAAGCGCTTCGACATGACGGCTCAGAATGGTAAGCGCCTCCCGCGCGGTGGTCTCGCGCTTTTCGCGATCCGGCAACAGCACCGCATGGCCTTCATAACCCATGACGCCGCGATAGTTGAGCGGACCGCGCGCGATTCTCTTTACCAACGTGACCGTCTCGGCGGGCGAGTCGGTGCCACAGCGATGCATTCCGGTATCTACTTCAATAATTACATCGATGGCGCGTCCCGCACGCGCACAACCCCCCTCGAGTTCTTGGATATTGAATTCGCTCTCCACCGTCGCGATCGTGTCAACCCGCGCGGCGATGGCGAACAGGCGATCGACCTTAGCGGCACCGGCGATCTGATTGGCTATGAGAATCGGCCCCAGTCCAGCCCGTGCCAGCACCTCGGCCTCGCCAAGCTTGGCCGCGGTGATTCCGATCGCGCCGGCAGCCAGCTGGCGCCGGGCGATCTCGGGTGTCTTGGGCGTCTTGAAATGGGGCCGCAGCTTTTGCGGCCGACCGCGAAAGTATGCCGCCATCACGGCTATGTTGTCTTCGACGAGGTCCAGGTCGAGAATCAACGCGGGCGTGTCGATATCGGACTTGCGCATAACGCGGCGGTTCTGGTCAGGGGAGCTTCTGCTGCAAAAGCTCCTGAGCGCGGGCCTCGCGCCAGGCCTTAAGCCGCTGGGCCAGTTCGGGATCGCCGAGCGCGATTATCTGGGCAGCGAACAGCCCGGCGTTGGCGGCTCCCGGCTTTCCGATCGCCATGGTTGCCACCGGCACCCCCTTCGGCATCTGGACGATCGAAAGCAACGAATCCATCCCGCTCAACGATGTGGTGGGCATCGGCACGCCGATCACCGGCAGAATGGTCTTGGCCGCGATCACGCCGGCCAGATGGGCCGCCCCGCCCGCCCCCGCGATGATTGCACGCAGGCCGCGCTCGGCGGCGCGCGCCGAATATTCCAGGGTCAGGTCCGGCGTGCGATGCGCGGACAGCACCCTAACCTCATGTGGAACTTTAAGTTCGGTCATGGTCTCGGCCGCCGCCGCCATATATTCCCAATCGCTCTTGCTGCCTATGATTACGCCGACCAGCGGCGTCTCCCTCGAAGCCATGTCCGACCCACCCTCCGACTGGTGTGTGACTGAAGAAGCGAGGGTCATCCCGTGTGCCTTGGTTGTCAAGGGCGCACCCCGTGTATGAGCCGCGCTTGGAATTCGGCAGTATGATTCCCGATGGCCACCACGATTCCGCCGAACCGATGTGCATTCACACTCGGCGAGATCGCCGCGGCAACTGATGGAGAACTGGTTGGCGGCGATGCGCGTACGACCACGATCGGAGTAAGCACCGACACCCGCCAAACGCAGCGCGGTGCGCTGTTCGTCGCGCTGAAGGGCGCCGCGTCCGACGGTCACGATTATCTGACACAGGCGGCCTCGCGGGGTGCCGGCGCCGCAGTGGTGTCGCGCGGCCGAGAATTGGCCTCGCTTCCGTGCATCGCGGTCGAGGACACGCTCCCGGCACTCGGATCGCTTGCGCGCCGCCATCTGCAGCGGGTTCGTGCCGAAAGCCGCCTTCCCGTTATCGCCGTGGGTGGTGCCGCCGGAAAAACGACCACCAAGGAACTCCTGGCCGCGGCCGCGCGCGCGGTTTTCGGCTCTACTCTCGCAACTCCGGGAAACCTGAACAATCGGATCGGTGTCCCGATGACTATCTTCACCCTTTCCGGGGAGCATCGCGCGGCCATCATTGAATGCGGGACCAATCTGCGTGGTGAGATCGCTCAGCTCGCTCACATCGTCGAACCCGACGCGGCGCTGGTGCTCAACGTCGATATTGAGCATAGCGAAGGCCTTGGCTCTCTGCAGGAAATCGTCGACGAGGAGGCCGCGATGTTCTCCACCGCGCGCAGGTTTGCGATCGTCTCAACCGAACAACCGCTGCTCAGATCGCGCATACCTCCTCGTCTGAGCGTTCTTACTTTCGGGACCTCGTCCGAGGCCGATGTCCGTCTGGCAAGCCGTGCCGTGCTGGACAACGGACGCTCGAGAATCGTGCTTAAAGTGGACCCCCGGCTTGTGAAGAGCGGCGAAAGTCCGCTGCTGGTGGCTGAGATCGTTTTGCTTGGACCGGCGATGGCTTTGAACTGCGCCGCCGCAGTGGCGTGCGTGCTCGCGATGAGTCCCGAGACTTTGTCAAGTGATCAGCTGCGCGCCATTGGCGAGGCGCTCGCTGCCGCGGGTCCGGTCTCGCGCCGCCTGGCTCTCGCGAATCTGAAGGGGATGTTGGTGATCGATGACAGCTACAACGCGCAACCCCCATCGATGCGGGCCGCGATCGCAACCGCAACCGAGGTGGCCGAGCACTCGAAGGCAAGGCTGATTTTTATTTTGGGCGACATGCTGGAACTCGGCGCACTCTCCGCAAGTTCCCACGATGATACGATAGCGGCGGTCCTGGCCTCGCGTGCCGCCCTGTTCGTCGCGGTTGGTCCCGAGATGAATGCCGCGCTCACCAGGGTGCTCAACCCTCCCGTCAGGGCGGGCGTGGAATGCTTGCAGGCCCGCGACAGCGATGAGGCGGTACGCCTGATCGCGGGGAGATTCCGAGATGGTGATGTGGTTCTCGTGAAAGGATCGCTTGGGATGGCGATGGACCGCGTGGTCGACAGTCTGCGTTAACCGTCCGCCCGAGGTTTCAATACGTAGATGGCCGAGACTCTTCAGCGCGTTAGCGCGCGGCGCAAAGCGACCACCCGACCGGTCATCGAAGTTTTAGGCCTGGTGGTGGAACGCGACGTCTCGATCCTGCGCGGCATCGATTGGCGCGTCGAGGGAGGGCAGCACTGGGTGATTGTGGGCGCGAACGGATCCGGCAAGACCTCGTTGTTGCGTGCGCTCACGGGCTACTTTCCGCCCACCGCCGGCACGATTAGGGTCCTGGGCAAAACCTACGGACGCAGCGATTGGCGCGAGTTGAGGAAAAAGGTCGGACTGGTGAGCTCGAGCGTTCACCAGATGATGCCGGAGGGGGAGACAGCGCTCGCCGCGATAGTCAGCGGCAAACTCGCGATGATCGGCCACTGGGGTGAGGTCGCGGACGCCGATCGGGCCACGGCAGCAAAGATTCTGAGGCGCATCGAGGCCTCTTCTCTAGCCGAGCGCCCCTGGTTGCATCTCTCGCAGGGCGAGCGCCAGCGAATCCTCATCGGCCGCGCTCTGATGGCGGACCCGCGGTTACTGATCCTCGACGAACCATGCGCGGGTCTTGACCCGGTGGCGCGTGAACATTTCCTGCAGTTCCTCGAGCGACTGGCTCGATCGAAAGGCGCGCCAGCGATTGTCCTTGTGACACATCATGTTGAGGAGATCACAGCGGCCTTTTCGCATCTCATCGTGCTCAAGCAGGGACAAGTTATCGCCGCAGGCCCCCGGCGCGATGTACTGAATTCGAAAACGCTCTCGGCGGCCTTCGACGCGCAGGTGCGCTTGACCAATCATGCAGGCCGTTATTCACTGGCCGTTCAACCCTCAGCCTCGCTGATAATCTGAACTGTTCAGAAGTCCCGAGCGGAAGCCGGCGGCATCTTTCGAAGAGAAGTAGAGTACGAAACTACTCGCCTTGGATGCGATGGCGATGCTAGATTTTTGGCGAGAGGATTTCGCGCGATAAGGAGAACCCCTGATCATGATAACCAGAGAGCGTCTCGGAATCCTGGCAATGGTATTTGTCGCTGCGACTTTGGGTGGGGGGGTGGCCGGTTACCTCATCAGCGCCGCAACCGTCGAGGCCGCCGCGGCTCCTAGAGTAGTCTCGGCGCGTAAGTTCGTTCTCCTCGACCAGGCAGGCAAGACCCGCGGCGTGCTCGACATCACCAGCCGGGGAGTAGCGCAGCTTGCCCTCATGGATGCCACCGGAGCGTTGCGTGCAGGACTCGGAGTGGCTCCCGACGGCGCTCCGGGCCTGGGGCTATATGACAGCAAGGGCAAGGCTCGCCTTGAAGTGGTATACACCACGGACTCGCCGCGCATAAGGATGTTCAATACCGACGGGACTCCGGAGTTGGCGTTTGGAGTCGGAGAGAAGGGGGGAGCGGGGATCGTTATTCACGATCATTCCGGGAAGGATCGCGCTTCGTTCGTTATCGACGCCGATGGCTCGCCAACTCTACGGATGGGCGATGCGAGCGGAAGCCGGATTGGTTTGGATGTGACACCGGACGGAAGGCCTGGGGTCGCGCTTCTTGGAAGCAACGGCGTCACTCGTGCCTCTTTGACCCTCAATTCAGATGGTTCGGGGGCTCTGACCCTGTTTGATTCGTCCGGAAACGCGATTAACAGCCTGCCCTGAGGGGGCGCAGACAAAGCGGCTTTCTCTTCGCATCGGGCGCCCCTGTCGCGCTTGCGCCCGATGCGGTCTTCCGGTGCTTGCGTCCACCGCTGGCCATGGAGACAATAGCGTCCGCGCGAGGAATGCGGCGGGCTTTTTGAATGCCTTCAATCTTTCGTTTTGATCACTCTGGGCGTGCACTCCCAGTGCTCCTGCTTGCGTGCGTCGCTATCGCCTGTTCCAGCGTTGCTTCCGACATCCACCAGATGGACGAGCCGGCCAAGCCAACACCCGAACAGAAGGCCGCGCAGATCGAGCCCATGCTAAGCGCGGCGGGATTCGTGATGCTGCCCGCCGATACTCCAAAGCGCGAGCAACAAATCGCAAGTCTACCGCCGCTTGAGGTTTCTTACTACGTCGGACGGACCGGGAAGCTGCATTACTGGATGGCCGACCCGCAGCACTGCAAATGCATGTATCTGGGTTCGGAGCAGGCTTATCAGCGATACGAGCAGATGCAGCTGCAGCAGAACTGGGAACAAAAGGAGAACCAAACTGCGCGCGATGATGTTGCAGCCGCTCAGGAAGAAGAGATGGACGCGCAGATCGAGAATTTCAATCCCTACGGCGGACTGGGCTGGGTAGGTCCCGGCTTCTACTACCCATAGGCCGCTTGCCTGCTTCCGCGATGCGGTTCGAGGAATTTATTGGGCGTTGTCGCACCGAATGGCCCGAATTCACCGATCCCAAATGCTTGGAAAGATCGCGCACTCCGAGCGGCCGGGAACTGGCCGAGGTGCTCGACAACGTTCCGGGCATGGCGACCGAGAACAAGCTCAAGCTGCTCAATCTGGCGGTTGCCGCCTTGGAACCGGATGAAGTCTACGTAGAGGTCGGGTGCTACAAGGGTGCGAGCCTGGTCGGCGCCGCACTGGGCAACCACCATCATCGGCTCTTCGCCTGCGATAATTTCTCGCAATTCGATGGCGCAGCGGACTCGCTACGCGCGACCCTCGGCCGCTATACGCCGCCCGGCCAGGTTCAATTCTTCGACATGGATTTCCGCAAGTTCATGGAAGTGGCGCCATGGCAGCCCGCGCGAATCGGCGCATACTTCTACGATGGCGGCCACTCATTCGCCGATCAGTACGACGGCTTGCGCTGCGCGTTGCCGCACTTCTCGTCGGATGCGGTCATCGTGATTGATGACACCAACAAGCGCGCCGCACGCGCGGCCGATCAACTAATGGCGCGCCAGGTCCGCGGCTGGGAACTCATTCTGAACCTTCGCACTCCACGTAATCATCATCCGACGTGGTGGAACGGGATCCAGGTCTACCGCTACAGAAGATCCGCGGGGGCCGTGCCGAACGATCTTGGCGGATCAAGCTTCGCGGTGCGCAAATTCATCTACGACGATATTTTTCTGAACCTTAAGCACCGACGCCGCGCGTTGCGCCGCGACCTGAAGGCGTGGTTGCGCGGACGTTAGCGGGACGCGCTCGTATGCACGCTTCAAAAGTTGTCGTCCGACAGAATAGGCTTCGGAGCTGCCCTTTCTTCGTCACCGCGCTGCTAGTGCTGGGACCCCTTGTCGGCTGTGCCAGCCGCAGCGACTCACCATCGTCGCTGGGCGTTTCGCAGAACCCCTCAGCCGCGCAGGTGCGGTCCGCAGGTCAGGTCCCAGCGCCGGTTTTGCGCAGCGGAGACGTGTGGGTGGATCGAATCAGGGGTGATAATCGCGAATTTCGCATCGAGGAGGTTCAGCGCGACGGCACGATGAACGTCAGCTTCTGGGGTTCGGAGATGACGACCGATCCCTACCTCAACATCATTGTCTACCGCTCATTGACCGAATCGTCGGCAGACCCGAGCATATCGGACAAGCCCGGCCTGTGGTTTCCGTTTCCCCTCTATCCGAACAAGACCTGGGTGAACGACTACAGCTGGCGCGTCATCGGCGCATCCGCGACCAGCGGCCGTGCGCAGGACACCGGAAGAGTGTTCGGCTGGGAGGATGTGACAGTGCCGGCTGGGACCTTTCACTGCATCAAGGCCGAGGTCAATACCCGGTTTTACGGAAAAGGAGGGATGGCTGACGAATCGCAGTTGACGTACTGGTATGCGCCAAAGGTCAACCGCTTCGTCAGGTTTGACTATCACTCGAACTATGAGGGCTCGGTCGTGGCACAACTGGTGGAGTACAAACCCGCCACCCCGACACCTTAAGCTTGGGGGCGGAGCTGCCGAGCGTCCCTCGCGCGAGAAGTGACGGACGCAAATCTCTATGAGCGCGCTCGCGATGAGCTGTAACAATGGACCTGCATTGTGATTTGGACATAAGTGAACAGGGATTGCGCTGCGGCCCGTATGCGCGGCGCATCTAAGAGATTGAGGTCGAAAAATGCCACCCTCACCTGCTTCCACAGCGCTCAGCAATTGGCTGCGCGACTACAATGAGGCGCCCTGGCGCCGCTATATCGACTCACTTAGGGGCCGCGGTCTGCTCGTGGACGTCGACGGTATCCTTGTGGATTGCGAAGCAATGTTCCGGACGCGATTTCATTGCGACACGCGGACCTGTGCGGGGATTGATCGCGACCCTGAAACCGAGTCGTGCTGCACCGACTATGAGGTGGAGATAACCCCCGAGGAGAAGGAACGAATCGTCGCCAATGCCGATGCAGTCCTCGAGTTACTTTCCCGATACGATGCCCGGCGGGTAAACGCCCAGCGGTCCATCAGCGAGTTTTTCGAGGAATCACACTCGATCTCGCTGGCCAAGGAAAAAGGACGGTGCGTCTTTTCGTATCGCGACTCGGAGGGGCGATTGTGGTGCGGACTCCACTCTCTGGCCCTGGAGAAAAACGTTCCGGTCGCCTCGATTAAGCCGTTGACTTGCGTGTTCTTTCCGGTCGTTGTCTATCGGTTCGAAAACGGCGATACCTTGTTGACGGCGATCTCGCGTGATACCGCGGGCCTGATGGAGGGCGCCAAGGACACCCAACTTCCGTGCTTGCGCATTCAGAAAGGCGACCCGATGTTTATGGAATGCCGCACTGCAATTGAGACCGGTTTCGGGTCGACCTTCTTTGCACACCTGACCTCAGCGGCCGAGCAATTTGCGGCTGCTGGGGGTCACCCGAAGGGAGGAGCCAAATGACCACACAGAAACCCCACTGGACGCTCGCCGGTGAGTACTTCGAGTCGTGCAACTGCGAGATTCTATGTCCCTGCCTGTTGCTTGGCGCGCGACCGACCGAGGGACATTGCGATGTGGTGCTGGCCTTCCATATTGAAAAAGGACAATACGGCAACGTCGACTTGTCGGGTCTCAACGCCGTCCAGGCGCTGACCACCCCCGGAGTAATGTCCGCCGGCGGAGGCACGCTGGCCGTGTACGTCGATGATCGCGCAACCCCAGAGCAGCGCGCCGCACTGGAAGAAATCTTCACGGGCGCGGCGGGCGGTCCTCCTTCGGTCTTCGGACCGATGGTTGCGAAACTGCTGCCGACCAAGTCCGCGCCCATCAGCTTCACCGCAGAAGGAAAGAAACGCACCGTGTCGATAGCAAACGTCACCGCGGTGACGGTGGAGGCAATCACCGGTGCGGGCAGGCAGGTGGTGTGGATGGAAAACGTCGCGCACCCATATTCGACGAAGCTGGCGATCGCCAGAGGCAGCTCAAGCCAATACCAAGATCATCAACTCCGCTTCGACAATTCCGGTCGCAACGGTCATTTCTCGCCCATCGCCTGGTCCAACGCATAGCCTCGCGGCAGCGCTCACCGATGAAACGCGAGCGCGCATACCTTCTGACCGAGATAATTGCCGTCAGCGCACTGGCGTGGATCTATCTGGTCAGGATGCCAATGAGCGCGGCGGACTTTGGCACGCTAGCGGCCCGAATCGCCGCTCCTCTTCCCACCCCGCTCGTGGACTTTTCGATCTGCTTTCTGATGTGGGCGGTGATGATGGTCGCGATGATGCTGCCAAGCGCAAGCCCAATGGTTTTGACTTATGCACGGCTGGCCGGCGGGCGTGACGGAGTCAGCGTTCTATGGACTTGGATGTTCGCGGCCGGGTATCTCGCAGTGTGGACCGCTTTCAGCTTTGCAGCGACGGTTGCCCAGCTGACCCTCGCACGCACCGCGGTTCTGACCAATGCGCTGACAGTCGCACCGATCCTGGGTGCGGCGATACTCGGCGCAGCCGGCATCTATCAGTTTACCCCGTGGAAAAGCGCGTGCCTTAGACATTGCCAATCGCCAGTCGCGTTTTTCATGACGCGATGGCGTGACGGCGCAGCGGGCGCATTCCGGATGGGACTCCAGCACGGCACGTCATGCGTGGGGTGCTGCTGGATGCTGATGGCGTTGCTGTTTGTCGCGGGCGTGATGAACCTGGTATGGGTCGCCTCGATCACAATTTTCGTGCTGCTCGAGAAATTGATTCCGTACCCGCGTGC